>DAOTXA010000229.1:0-7805 GCA_034435595.1 Anaerolineae bacterium
AGATAATGTGTCCGGTGTCGGCGTCCATGCAGTAGACATAGCCGTCACTGCCGGGTAAGAACACGCGTCCGTCTGCTACATTCGCCGACGACCACGCCCAACTGACGGTCTGTTTCCACTGTAAATCGCCCGTTTTGGCGTCCACACAGTAGAACCATTCCTCGCCCTTTTGACTGAAATAGACGCGCCCGTTATCCACTGCCGGGGCCGCCGACACTGCGCCGCCGACCTCATAGCGCCAGCGTTCCGCGCCCGTTTGATAGTCCAGCGCATAGACGAAACGCGACGGCGTGCCGATGTACACCAGTCCATCGGCGGCAGTCGGCTTGGATTGGAACCAACCGCCGCACGCCAGTTCATCCGCCGGATACTGCCAGCCATTCACCCGCGCCTGATCGAGCAGATAATGTGTCCACAGCAATTCGCCGGATGCCGCATCCAGACAGAACAGGCGCAAATCCGACGCCGTGATTAGAATCTTGCCGTCGGCGTGGATCAAATCAGCGTAAATCGGGTGTGTGCCGGGGGATGTTTCCCACAATAAGTTACCGTCGCGGTCCACACAGGCGACCGTCCCCGCCAGTGTCGCATAGACGATGCCCGTTTCTGTGACCACCGGCGCAGCGCGAATCCAATCGTCGGCCCCATGCGTCCACAGTATTTTGCCGTTCGTCGCGTCGAAGCAGTCAAGCCGTTTCGCGGCTGACCCCACATAAACGCGGTCGCCTTCGCCGGTGCGATCAATCACCGGATTCGCAAACAGTTGGAAGGCGTGCGCCTCGAAATGCTCGGTCACGCTCTGCCAGCAGATTTCGCCTGTGAGTTTATCGAGTCGGGCGAATACCCCGTTGTTCGACCCGGCATAGACCGAATCACCGGCAACCGTAATGCCGCCGTTGATCGCGCCGCCCATGTTGTGCTGCCACGCGATGCGCTTCGTATCGCTAAAGCCGAAGTGTTGCTTGCCAGATGCCCCCGCCAGATTGAGGCAGAACAGCATCCCGGTTGCATTGCCGGTGTAGACTTTATCGCCGTCAATCACGGGATCGGCATGGGTCGCGCCAATATGAAAATCCCACAGCGTTTCGCCATCTGCCGTCGATTTGCACAGCATCCGGTGATGTCCAATGATCTGCGGCGGTTTCGCTTCCATGCGCTGCGTCCCGGTCGGATACACCAGATAGTCCTCATTACCTACCAGTGGCACATGACCGAGGCGATAATCGGCTTCTCCTGCGGGAATTTCGCGGGCAATCTCGCCCGTTTCTTTGTCGATGACGAGCAAGTGCTTCTCGCCCTGATCGCGCCCCTGTGCGCCCAGTTGATTGACGATGACGTGTTTTTCCAGCAAGATCGGGGTTGATGCAGTCCCCGGCAGCACATACGACGAGGGAACGAGATTCACCCGTCCGAGGTTGGCGCGGTTCCACTCGCGCCGCGTCTGCCAGAGGACCGCGCCCGTTGCGAGATCAAGACAGCGCAACCGCGCCCGGATGCCCGGTGTAGGCACATAGACGCGCCCGTTTTCTACCGCCGGATGCGCATACCACGCCAGCCCAACCGGGTGTTTCCATGCGATGCTGCCGGTTGCGGGTCCGGCGTCGTCGGTGCTGGCGGTGTGGTGGATATCGCCGCCATACACGGGCCACGCACGAAGTGTGCTTTCCTCTACTGTGGATGCTTGCGTCGAAATAAACCTATCTGCCGTGAAGGTCTGCGGTGGCGCGTCGATCAATCCCGCCTGTAGCTCGCCCAGAAATGCGAACGCCTCGCGCATGGTTTTATTTTGCGCGGATGCATCTCCAGCGCGGTCGTTGGCTTTGATCGCGTCCAACAGCGGCGCAAATCCGCTGATGTCCGCGCCCTGCCGTTGCAGCAGATTGATCCACGTCTGCATGATGGACAGGCGTAGCGGGAAGTTGTCTTCGTTCGTGGGCGACTGCGCGGCGGCGTGCCTGACCGCGTCAATTTCCTCGTCGCCGGAGGGGGTGAAATTCGTTGTCATAAGGTTGTTCTCGCGTAATTATCGTCTGGCATCTGACCCTACCCTAACCCTCCTCGGAAACGGGGAGAGAACACAACACCGTTTAAACCGATTTCTGCTCCTCCCCCGGCACCGGGGGAGGTTGGGAGGGGGGTCTGTTCTTCTATAAAACAATCTGCCCCGCATTGCTCAAAATCTGCCGCAATTTTGACACATCGACCTCGCCCACCGTCTGATTCGCGTTCAGTGCTAAATACGCGGCAACCCCGGCGGCCTGACCCATCTGGTTGCAGTTGACCATCACACGAATCGCGCCGTATGCGCCCTCGTCGGCGTCAATGCTGCGCCCCGCGATCAACACATTCTTCGACCCTTGCGGGACCATGCTGCGGTAGGGCATCTGGTAAAACGTGGGATACTCGTCTGCTTCTTCGCGCCAGCGGCCTTCTGTTTTCTCGCCGTTCGCCATGCTGATGCGTTCCAGCCCGTCTAGATAGCGGAAGATGATGCCGTCACCATCCGCGATATGAATATCGACGCGATAGCTACCGTTCATGATGGCGTCGTCAAAGCGCTTGCCATAGAGGACTTCTTGTTCCGTCACCTGATGTTCGCAGACGGCGTGACGTGTCTCACGGATGCCGATGCGCGACGGCAGCCCGAACAGCTTGATCGCCTCACCGCCCGGTTGCTTGCGCAGAATATCCACAATGGCGCGGACCTGTCTACGCCCCTCGATTTCCGCCTGAGTCAGTTCGTCCGCGATGCTGGCGTCTGCGCCGTGTACGCGGGTTCCGGCGATCATGACCATATCGTCACCCGGCAACGGAGCCGCCCACACATACCCCGGCGGCAGCGCGTCGGGATCATCCGGGTTATAAATACGACTCTTCAAAAATTGGCCCATGCGCTTTTGCACAACCGACCGCATCCCCTGCACGACCGCGACCGTTGTCGGCGGTTGCAAATGCTCTGCTTTGCGCGTGGGCAGGCCCATCTGATACACGAGGTCGGCGTCTCCTGTCGCGTCGATGAACATAGCGGCCTTAATCGCCCGTCGCCCGGATTTATCCTCGATGATAGCGGCCTGTACTTCGCCGTCATCCGATTTCGCGCAGCCGACGAAGCGCGTATGTAGAAACGGTCGCACGCTGGATTCAACCACCATTTTATCGAGTTCGATAATCATCTCTTCGGGGATGAACACATATTGCGCGGTGGGGTCCGGCCCTTTGTCGATGAGGCTATCCCGCGCTTTCAGGCGCTCGATGAGTTCCATCGTCAACCCGGCATAGATTTGCTGGTCGAACGTGGTGTTGAGGTTCGAGTGCCACACACAGACCTTGCTGGCGGTCGCTGTCCCGCCGAAGAAACCCATGTTCTCGACAATGGCGACTTTCGCGCCCAGTCGCGCCGCCGCGATCGCCGCGAATACGCCGGTCGCGCTGCCACCAATCACGCAGATGTCGCACTCGTAGACGATGGGTGTCTGGCGTGCCGGTTCGGTGATGGTTTTATGCATAGTGGCTCCATTCAGTGCGGATAACGAATATTATGATTGTGTGCTCAGTCGTGCTGCAACACCAACTGTCCGGCACTTTCCAATGTCTGACGCAGCTTTACAGCATCGACCTCGCCAACCATCTGATTCGCGTTCAGCGCCAGATACGCGGCAACCCCGGCGGCTTGTCCCATCTGGTTGGCGTTGACCATCACGCGAATCGCACCGAATGCGCCGGGGTCAGCATCCACGCAGCGACCGGCAACGATGACGTTCCGCGATCCCTTTGGAATCATACTGCGATAGGGCATCTGGTAGAACGTGGGCAAGCCCTCGGTTTCCTCGCGCCAGCGCCCGATGGTCCGCGAACCATCCGCCATGATGACCTTTTCCACGCCATCCAGCGACCGGAAGATAATCCCGTCATCGTCTGTAAGGTGAATATCGACGGTGTAACTGCCGTTGAGGACCGCGTCGTCAAAGCGCTTGCCATAGAGGACTTCTTGTTCCGTCAGTTGATGCTCGCAAACGGCGTGTCGCGTCTCTCGGATGCCGATGCGAGCCGCCAGCCCGAACAATTTCACCGCTTCCCCACCTTCTTGCTTGCGCAGAATATCCACAATCGCACGCACCTGTCGCCGCCCCTCGATTTCCGCCTGCGTCAGTTGGTCGGGATCGCTGCAATCTGCGCCATGCACGCGGGTTCCAGCGACCATAATCATGTCTTCGCCGGGGAGCGTTGCCGTCCACAAATGGCCTTTGGGCAGCGCTTCAGGGTACTTGGGGTCAAACACATTCTCGCGTAAAAACTGCATGTGCGGCGTACCATCTGTTACAGAGTTCACACCCTGTACAATCGCGCAGGTTGTCGGCGGTTGCAGATGATCCGCTGTGCGCGTGGGCAGGCCCATTTGATACACAAGGTCCGCGTCCCCGGTCGCGTCGATAAACACCGCCGCTTTAATCGCACGCCGCCCGGATTTATCCTCGATAATCGCCGCCTGTACCTCGCCGTCATCCGATTTCACGCAGCCCACGAAGCGTGTGTGCAGGAAGGGGCGGATTCCGGCCTCAATCACCATTTCATCGAGTTCGATGATCATCTCATCCGGCAAAAAGACGAACTGTGCATAGGGGTTCGGCCCCTTGTCGATAACGGCATCACGCGCTTTAAGGCGGTTGATCAGTTCCATTGTCAACCCGGCGAAGATGTCGTGATCGTAGGTGCTGTTCATGTTGGTGTGCCACACACAGACCTTGCTGGCGGTCGCCGTCCCGCCGAAGAAGCCCATATTTTCGACAATGGCGACTTTCGCGCCCAGTCGTGCCGCTGCGATGGCTGCAAATGCGCCCGTACAACTGCCGCCAATCACGCAAATGTCGGCTTCGTATGCGATGGGTGTCTGGCGTACTGGTTCGGTGATGGTTTCATACATGATTGATTGCTCCAAATGCTCTTAGATCAAGACCGTGTTCAGTCGCCTGGTGCGGGTGCTGTTGCAGGTGAGGATTCAAGTGCCATCAGTTTCCAGAAACCGAATAAGGCAAATACCAGCATCATCAGCGCACAAGCTGCAAACATCAGCGAGAAGCCCGCCCCGGTTCCAGTGCCGACCAACCAGCCAAACGTGCCATGCAATGCGCCACCTTCGGTCATGGACGGTTCGAATACGATATCTGCAAGCGGCCCTGCGATGAGTAGCGCGGGGATGCTGACGAGGCGTGTCACCATAGCGTTGAGCGCGAACAACCGCCCCTGCATTCCCGACTCGACATTTTCCATCCATAGCGCACGATACGCGCCTTCTTGTACCGGGAAGTTGGTTGAGGTGAATAACTGGGTTCCGGCCCATGCTACTGGAACCTGACTGATCCCGTGCAGGATTTTGCCAATTGCCCCGCCAATACTGCCATAGAAATACATGGTAAGTCGTCTGACCCGCCCGCCACCCCAGGAACTCATCAACAGCGCCGCGAGGATGCCGCCCACACCCGACGCCACCGAAATCAGCGCCAGAACCCCGGCGTCGTTGTTGGTGCGGGCGAGGATCATGGGCGTTTTTACACCCTGACTCATGATCTGAAAGAACTCGTATCCGGCATGAACCATTAACAGCCACAGCAAAACACGACGCCCGCGCAGGTACGCCCACCCCATCCGAAGCTGTTGCAGAACGTTGCCGCGAGTCTCGACGCGTTCCGGGTCTGGGATTTGAATCAAAAGTACCGGAATCACCGCACACAGAAACGTGCTTAAGTCGATGGCGATGATCCCCGGCAATCCTACCGTCAGATACAGGGGAGCGGCGAGGGCAGGCCCCAGAATTGCTACACTGTAGCGGGTCAGCGCTGTCAAGCTGCCCACACGCACATAATCCTTACGATTGACCAGCATCGTCATGGAGGCGTCATAGGCGAGGACTTGCAAAATGCTGAAAGGGGTTCCAACCGCAACCAGTACGTAAACATGCCAGACTTCCAGCGTATCAAGCAATAAAATCGCCAGCAGCATCAGCGATATGACCGCAGCGCTAATATCCGAAGCGATCATGATGAAGCGGCGGTTGAAGCGATCTACCAGCACTCCGGCATAAATTCCTATAAGTACGGCGGGGATGATGTGTGCCAGCATTGAAAGAGTCAGGGCAGTGGCGTTGCCTGTCTGGTCGAAAATCCAGATCGATAGGGCAAAATTCGTCATCACCGAACCCAGCATAGACACGGTTTGACCAAACCATAGGACAAGTACCCTGCGCATCGCGCCGCTAAACTCCCCTCACTATGATCAACGTCCGCAAGACCATGCAGATAGCGCACTTATAGTTGTCGTCTGGCGTGCTGGTTCGGTGATGGTTTCGTACACGGTGGGGGATTTGCTCCGAATCAATGATCGGTATTGGGTATACAGAAGGCGACCGCGTGTCAAATGCTTGCGAAGGTCACCGCTGATTGAATCAAGACTTAACCTAGATGGCCCATGATCGCTGCCGCCATTTTTGCACCGGCATCCTGGTAGCGTTCGATAGTCATGAGGGTTTCGCCGCACAGGGCATACGGGACCTCTGGCATTACCGTCGGCGTGGCGTACTCGTTCCACATATATTCGCCAAAGCGATCTGCCTTTTCTGGCACGCCCCAGCGTGTGAAATGATTTTGTGATGTGGTTATCTTTGTGAAATCCGGCATACCGTAGGTATTCTTTAACGCTTCACCTATCGCATCTGCCCATACTTTGCTGGCGAGATGACCGCTTTTTAAGTGAAAGCTGTTGGGAATATAGGCATAAATCCCTTGCGCTTCCTCACCACCAGGAGCATGGAAATCCATACCAAGATGCGGTGCACAGCGCCCCGCCCAAAGTGCAATATCGCGCTCGACACACTGGATTTCAAAACGCATCGACTGGCGAAATGGTCGCTGCCATGCTCGATTGAGGTCTATAGGGTGTGGGTCTTTGCCATAATCACCTTCTTCGACGCCATCGCGGTTGACGAGAGGTACTACCCAGATCAGCGGTGCAGAGTCGCCTAATGTCGCCATATGACGCAGGAAGCCATCCAACACCCACGAACCGGGTGTTTCGCCAGAATGCTGGCGGGCGATCAAATACAGGCCGGGTTGCTCCCCATCCCATTCGCCATAGTGATTGCTGAGTCGAACGATTGGGCGTCCACCCTGCGTGACGCCAATGGTGTCCTTTTGCCAATATCCAGATGTTTCACGGATGAGCGTCTCGATTTCTGGCATTCCGTATGGATAGCAGAAGGCTACATCCATTGTATTGGAGGGTGATTTCACCGTCCACGTGACCTGACGCCGCCCATCGGGTAAGTCTTCCGGCACGCCAGAAGCAAGCCTATTCCATGCTCCGCCGTTCATACGAATCACCGGACGGAAGCGATGTATATGTCTTCCAGCCAGCGTGTTTTGCGGGTTTTTGAGGATGAGGCGCAACGGCTTGTCTTCAACATTGGTGTCAGAGGTAAGCTGGAAGCAGAACCACAGCGCTTCCATGCCTCCATGCGGGTCAGCACTAAAACTGACTTCAATATGTTGGCCGTCTTTGTGAATTTCAGTGTCACAGGCGTTACCATACGGAACGCCTGTGACAATATGCCAGCCCATAGCTACTTCACCGCGCCAGCCGACAAGCCGGAGACGAGATAGCGCTGCAAGACCGAGAACACGATGATGACCGGCACAATATTCACCAGTGCCGCGCTCGCTAGCAGCCGGAAGTCAGATTCATCCGGGCCGATGAGGTTGAACGTGCCGACCGTCAGCGGGTACAAATCCGGGTTACGCAGCATGACCGACGCG
>DAOTXA010000230.1:0-9845 GCA_034435595.1 Anaerolineae bacterium
GGACGACCCGGCACAGCAGTCGGCGTTTCTGGTGTTTACACAGGACGAGCAGGAACTCTATCTGACGATTGACGCCACACCCAACGGTAATGCGACCATCTCCACGCAGATTCGGGCGGGCCTGTGCGGGCCGACGTTTTGAGCAAGAAAGTATGTGGCTTCTGTTTACCTCATAAACAGTGAGGTTTCGTATCAGGTCCGGTGGCGCGAGTGTGTGAAGTGCTCAACGTATCGGAAAGTAGCTATTATGCATGGAAGAAACGCCCACCGAGCCGACGTGAACAGGAAAACGAGAGCCTGAAAGCGCAGATTTGCTGTATCTGCAACAATTTCGGAAGTGTTACGGATCGCCGCGCATCCACGCTGAACTGCAAGCGCAGGGCGGTCAGGTCGGTAAGACTCGTGTGGCACGACTGATGCAAGCATTGGGCATTCGTGGCAAAGGCGGGCAGAAGCGCCGCCCACGCACCACCCAATCCGATGCCAGCCATCTGGTCATGCCAAACGTGCTTCTCATCAGTTTGATGCTAAGCGCCCTGATCAAGTCTGGCTGACAGACATCACCTATATCGATCATGGGATTTTGCAATTGTGTCCGGCGACATTCCGCTCTGGACTACCTGAGTCCACATGAGTACGAAATGCAGTTTTTGAGACAAACTTCCACTCCATTAAATTAGGGTATTGCCATGGTTTGTAATGTGACTGTAGCATTCATAGAGGTATGATTGAGAAGGTTGTCCGCGTCGAATAGACATTACAGCCCTCTATCTAACGATAAAACACACATGGGGAGACCACATGACACTCGTTCATGACATCACCAAACTGGGCCAGTCGGTATGGCTGGATTACATTCGCCGCTCCTTCCTCGAAGAAGGCGGGCTTGACGGCATGGTTGATCTTGGCGTGCGCGGCGTGACCTCGAACCCGTCGATCTTTGAGAAAGCCATTGCAGGCAGTGACGACTATGACGCGCAGATGGGCGAACTGGTGCAGCAGGGCGTATCGGTCGATGAGATTTATGAGGCGCTCGTTCTCAAGGACATCGCCCATGCTGCCGACGTGCTGCGCCCGGTATTCGATGCATCCAACGGTGAGGACGGTTACGTCAGCCTCGAAGTTAGCCCGACCCTTGCTCATGACACACAGGGCACGCTGGACGATGCACGCCGCTTCTTCAAAAAACTTGACCGTCCGAATGTGATGATTAAGGTCCCGGCAACACCGGAAGGCATCCCCGCTGTGAAAACGCTCATCAGTGAAGGCATCAACATCAACGTGACGCTGATGTTCTCGCTGGAACAATATGACGCAGTCGCAGAAGCGTATATCAGCGGCCTTGAAAAACTGGCAGCCAACGGCGGCGACCTGAGCAAAGTCGCGTCGGTGGCCTCGTTCTTCGTCAGCCGCGTGGATGGCAAGACCGATCCCGCGCTTGAAGAAAAAGGCAATAGCGACCTGATCGGCAAGATCGCCATTGCCAACGCCCGCGCCGCCTACGGACGTTTTGAGTCCGCATTTAGTGGCGAGCGCTGGCAAAAGCTGGCGGATCAAGGGGCGCAGGTACAACGTCCGCTGTGGGCTTCCACCAGCACCAAAAACCCTGATTTCTCCGATACGCTATACGTGGATACGCTGATCGCGCCGCACACCGTCAACACTATGCCGAATAACACGCTTCAGGCGACGCTCGATCACGGTACGCCGGAAGTAACGATTACGGCGGAAACCATCGAACAGGCGCAGAACGAACTCATCGCACTTGAAGCGGCGGGCATTGATCTGGACGAGATCACCGACTTCCTGCTGACTGATGGCGTGAAAAAGTTCGCAGATGCATTTGAGGCGCTGATGGAGAGCATCAAGCAAAAGCGCGAAGCACTGGAGGTCAACTAGGATGGAATTGTCTCTCGGAGCGTACCGGGCAAAATTTGACGCTGCGACTGCTGATCTACGCGAAAACAGGGTCATGCACCGCATCTGGGATATTGACCACACCGTCTGGAAGGATGACCCGACCGAGATTAGCAATCGTCTGGGCTGGCTGCGTAGCGCCGACGTGATGACGGATAATCTGGACCGCATTCAGGCACTCGTCAAAAGTGTGCAGGACGATGGCTATACGCATGCCCTGCTGCTGGGTATGGGTGGATCAAGCCTTGCGCCGGAAGTGTTTGCAAAGACGTTTGGCATCGCCGATGGCTATCTGGACCTGTCCGTTCTCGATAGCACCGACCCCGGTTATGTGCTGCACTATGCGGAAAAACTTGACCCGGCGAAAACGCTGTTCATCGTCAGCACGAAGTCCGGCGGGACCGCCGAAACGCTGTCGTTCTTCAAGTTCTTCTACAACAAGACACTGGCGGCGACGGGCGACCGTGAATCTGCTGGAAAGCACTTCCTCGCCATCACCGACCCCGGTAGCAAGCTGGAAACGATGGCAAGCGAGTACAAGTTTCGCGCCACGTTCCTGAACGATCCCAACATCGGCGGGCGCTATTCGGTGCTGTCGTACTTCGGCGTGATTCCGGCGGCGCTGGTCGGCGTAGACGTGTCGAAACTGCTCGACCGCGCCAGGACGATGGCCTTCAACTGCCGTGCGGAAAACTGCCCCTCGCAGGGCGATAATCTGGGTGGGCGCATCGGCGCGTTGATGGGCGCATTGGCGAAGGCCGGACGCGACAAACTGACCTTCATTATCTCCCCGGTGCTGGAAAGTTTCGGCGACTGGGTGGAGCAGTTGATCGCGGAAAGTACCGGCAAAGAGGGCAAGGGGATTTTGCCTGTTGTCGGTGAGGCGGTCGCCGCGCCCGATGTCTACGGGGATGATCGCCTGTTTGCATACATCAAAGTTGGCGACGACACCACCTATGACGTGTCGGTCAGAGCGCTGGTGGATGCGGGGCATCCGCTCGTGCAGTTGAACCTTGATGACCTGTACGACATCGGTGGACAGTTCTTTTTATGGGAGATGGCGACGGCGGTTAGCGGCTATCATCTGAAGATCAACCCGTTTGACCAGCCAAACGTCGAATCCGCTAAAGTGTCTGCGCGGGCGATGATCCAAAAGTTTCAGGAAACAGGTAAACTGCCGGAACTGGATGCCGCCATCACGGGCGACATCAACGTCTACGGCGACATCAGCGCGGATACGCCAGAAGCGGCGCTCAAGAACTTCCTCGATAAGGGCGAAACAGGCGCGTATGTCAGCTTGCAGGCGTATATCAATCCGACGGAAGCGACCGATGCCGCGCTTAACGACCTGCGCTTACTGATCCGTGAAGAGACGGGGTACGCGACGACGACCGGCTATGGCCCGCGCTTCCTGCACTCGACCGGGCAACTTCATAAGGGTGACGGCGGAAACGGGCTGTTCATCCAGTTCACGGCGGAAATGCCGCGAGATGCCGACATCCCCGACACAGCAGGCGAAGACGCATCCGGCATGAGCTTTGGCACACTCAAAGAGGCTCAGGCCCTCGGTGACCGTCAGGCATTGCTGGACAATGACCGTCATGTGATCCGCTTTGGCCTCGGCACAGACGCCGCCGCGCAAATCAAGCAACTTGCCGATTCGCTGAAGTAGGACAGGTGTCAGTAGACAGTTTTCAGTTGTCAGTTAGATACAGCGAACGCGCTTCCAAGATGATTGTGGGGGCGCGTTTTTGTTCTTATGCTGTGAAGCGATAAATCAACGGGACAACCAGAACGAACCCAATCGAAATCAGCCCATAGACGCGCCCGGTTGCATCCAGCTTATAGGACCGGATGAATACGAGCGCATTCGTGATGTTTCGACTGCCAAGCGCGACGGCAAAAAAGGCGGTTGGTGCCCAGACTCCGAAGAATCCGGCGATGATCGCCATGATGAAGCAAAATTGAACCAGTGCAATCGCGTAGAAATTGATTTTTCCCTGCCAGACCAGCATGTCGAACCAGATGCGTTGTATAGATAAGACCATGCCAAATAGCAGACCAGCCAAGCCAGCAGTCATGAAATAAGCAAACGGATCATCAGGAAGCGTGATTCCGAATAGGGTGTGATCCCCGGAGAGGGGAAGTAACAGAACCGAAAGAACCGAGACGCTTACAGTATTGATGTCTTGTTTCGGGTTACGACCTCTCCTAAAGCGTCCGTATCCTGTTCGTTGGAGTGGGGTAGTTTCTGCGAATGCGTCACGCAGTGATAACCCGCGTAAATCAACAAATGGGTAGAAGAACAACGCGATATTCGCGCCGATTACGATCCCGGCGTAGATTGCGCCGAGATGATAGGCGATTTCGCGGCTGATGGGTTCACCTAGCGCGATAATCGTCAGCACCGTTACATTCGCCAGCATGAAAATTACATGGTTGTGCGAAACCTGCACCGTTCGAGAATCCTATTTTATGACGTTGTCCGACCTCATTCTATTCCCTAACATTGGTCTAAACCAATTGAGTTGAAAATCCCGCTAGAGAGGGTTACAGTTCAACGTTCCACAAAATTGCATTTATGAGGAGGCATATCATGGAATATCGCCGGTTAGGAAAATCCGGTTTAAAGGTCAGCGTGTTGTCATTCGGCGCGTGGGTGACGTTCGGCACGCAGTACGGCGTAGACGAAGCGCTGGCGATTATGTCAGCGGCGTATGATCGCGGCTGCAACTTCTTCGACAACGCGGAAGCCTATGCCAGTGGTAAAGCTGAAACCATCATGGGCGAGGCACTGCAAAAATCCGGCTGGCGTCGGGATAGCTACATTGTGTCGAGCAAGGTCATGTTCGGCTCGGTGGAAGGCGATCGCAAGCCAACACAGCGCGGACTGTCGCGCAAGCATGTCTACGAAGCGTGCTATCAGGCGATGGAGCGCTTGCAGGTCGAGTATCTGGACCTGTATTTCTGCCACCGTCCTGACCCCGAAGTGCCGGTCGAGGAAGTCGTGCGGGCGATGACGGAACTGATCTATCGCGGTGACATCCTCTATTGGGGTACGAGCGAATGGTCCGCGCAGGAACTGATGGAAGCGTATTCGGTGGCGCGGCAGTACAACCTGATCCCGCCGACGATGGAGCAACCGCAATACAACATGTTCCACCGTGAGCGTGTAGAGCAGGAATATGCGCGTCTGTATCACGAGGACACGATTGGGCTGGGTACGACGATCTGGTCGCCGCTGGCAAGTGGTCTGCTGACAGGCAAGTACAACGACGGTATCCCCGAAGACAGCCGCGTCAATCTGGAAGGTTACGAGTGGCTGAAGGAGCGCTTGCTGGGTGAGGACGGTCAGGCCAACCTTCAGCGCGTGAAGGAACTGGCGAAGGTGGCGGAAGAATTGAACACGACCATGCCCAAGATGGCCCTCGCATGGTGCGCCAAGAACCCGAACGTCAGCACGGTGATTACGGGTGCGTCTCGCGTGTCGCAGGTCGAAGAGAACTTCGAGGCGCTGGACCTGATGGATCAGCTTGACGACGATGTGATGTCGAAGATCGCCGCGATCCTCGACAGCGAGTAGAGACAAAAACATAACGTAAGAGCGCGAAGACGCGCAAAGAATTAGAATACTGGTTGCGGCGGCGACAATAACTTTTTGTCGCCGCCGCAACTTTTTTCTGGCAAAAGACTCGCAACAGTTTATCGTTTCCTGGTTCTACTGTAGCTTACACCGGATTTTGCCGGTTTAGTTGCCGGTGTGTGCCACATTTTCGCTCATTTGAGTTTGCCAATCTGTGTTTCCCCTCTCAAGCGCTCATTTGGCGCTTCCGTCAGCGAATCGTTACAATTTGCAGGCAAAATTTCTATTGTTTTAACAGCAATTCTTTGACGTGCTACAAACCCCTTACACGCCCGGTTGGTGAAAGAATCGGGTGACACAACCCATTGAGACGAAGGAGCAATCATTGAACAACCTACAATGGCATAAAGTCGCGGTGGAAGGCGATCTGACGGACGGGCATGTCAAGACAGTGACGGCGGGTCATCAGCCGCTGTGTTTGACGCATTACGAGGGCGAATATCATGCGATTGACAATCACTGCCCGCATCAGGGTGGCCCGCTGGGGGAAGGGTTCATTGACGAGCGCGGCTATGTCATTTGCCCCTGGCATGGTTACGAGTATTCGGCGGTGGATGGATCGCCGCCGCCCGGTTTCGATGATGGGGTGGATGCGTACCCGGTCGAAGTGCGCGACGATGGGATTTATGTCGGTATAGAGCCGAAAATCCCCGACGACACTATCGCCAAGCAGATGATGGAAGTGGCAGTTGATTGGGGGCTAACGGCGGTTTTCGGCTTGGTCGGACACAGCAATCTAGGCGTGGCGGATGCCATCCGTGTGCAGGAAGAAGCCGGAAAGATGCGCTTTATCGGCGTGCGGCACGAAGGCGCGGCGGCGTTCGCGGCGAGTGGATACGCCAAACTGACGGGCAAGCCTGCCGCCTGTCTCGGCATCGCGGGACCGGGTTCGACCAACATGCTAACGGGTTTATGGGACGCGAAAGTCGACCGCGTGCCGATCATCGCGCTGAGTGGGCAGGTACAAACACAGGTGCTTGGTCCCGGCGCGTTTCAAGAGGTCGATCTGGCGGCGGCGTTTAGCAGTGTCGCGGAGTGGAGCCAGACCGTACTTAATAACAAAAATGCTTCTGATTTGATGGCACTGGCGATCAAGCACGCGGTCGTGCAGCGTGACGTGGCACATTTGATCTTTCCCGACGAGGTGGCATTCGCACCTGGTATGCAACCACGCCCGGAAACACCGCGTCACGGTCGCATCAGCACTACCGAAATCGCGCCACCGCCGGAACAGGTGCAGGAAGCGCTTGACCTCATCAAAGAGTCGCGGATTACGGCGATTGTGGTTGGCAAAGGTGCGAAACCCTTCTGCGAGGAGATTATGCAGCTTGCCGAGATCATCGAAGCGCCAATTTTGACCACGTTCAAGGCGAAGGGGCTGGTGCCGGATACGCATCCGCTGGCGTGTGGCGTACTCGGTCGCAGTGGGACGCCGGTCGCGGCGTTTATGCAAAATCGCGCCGATGTGATGCTGGTGTTTGGGGCGTCGTTTTCCAATCACACCGGAATTGCAGAGTACAAAAAGCTGATTCAGGTGGATGGCGACCGCATGGCGCTGGGCAAGTTCCACCCGGTAGATGTGCCGATCTGGGGCGATATCGGCGTGACGGTGGCAGGGATGATCGACGCCCTGAAGGGAACGGAAGGCACGTACAAGCGTGACTACATCCGCCGGGAGATTGCCGGACGCTGGGGGCAGTGGCGGCAGGAAAAAGCCGACCGTGCCGCGCAGGGCAACGAAGACGGCATCAACTCCGCGACCTTGTTCCGTGAAATGGGCGAGTTCGTGCCGGAAAACAGTGTCATCGCAGTAGATGTGGGCAACAATACGTATTCGTTCGGGCGCTACTTCGAGACGAAATCGGGTCAAGAACTGCTGATGAGCGGTTATCTGGGCAGCATCGGATTCGCGTTCCCGGCGGCGATGGGCGCGGCGGTCGCGGTGGATGGCGAGCGCCCGGTGTGGGCGGTCGCGGGGGACGGCGGTTTCGGTCAGTATGCGATGGAGTTCACGACCGCCGTCTTGTATAAGCTGCCGATCAAGTTTGTGCTGCTGAACAACAGCGAAATCGGCAAGATCAGCAAGGAACAGCGCGGCGTCAAGCTCCCGGTGTGGCAGACGCAACTGGTTAACCCGAACTTCTCCGAGTTCGCGTCGATGTGCGGCGGCTGGGGCAAGCGTGTGAGCGAAGAGTCGAGTTTGCGCGAAGGTCTGGCGGCGATGGCGGCACTGGATGGTCCCGGTTTGCTGGAAGTGATGACGGATGTATTGAAGATTTGAGAGATGCTGTGTGGCCTCACCCCCGACATCTATCCGGCTTCAAGAAAAGACAAGCCCACTAAAGGGGCTATCTACCCGAAAGTCGGTGTACTTGGCTCCCTTCGGTGCGCCTGTCTTTTTAGCCTGAATGATACGAATACCTTGAGGTGAGGCAAGCCATGCTCCTACGTTGATATGATTAGATTACGAACGGGATATTGAGAACATGCCAAATTACATTGAAGTATTGAAAACTGACGTGCTGGAAGAAGGCAAGGGGACAACCGTGTTCGTCAATGAGCGTGATATTGCCCTGTACAAGTACGAAGGCGAGTTCCACGCGCTGGATAACACCTGCGTGCATCGTCATGGCAAGCTGGGTGACGGGTGGATGGACGGCGCGAACGTCATTTGTCCGCTGCACCAGTGGGATTATGACGTGCGAACGGGTGTCAGCCGGTATAACAGCGAGGAAACGGTCGCAGTGTATCCGGTGCGGGTAGAGGGCGACAGCGTGCAAATTGACGCTGATGCGGTTCCTCCCAAGCCGCGTTTCGATAGCGAGTATCTCGGTCTGTGGGCGCGACGCGATGATCCCTTTGAACACGAGATGCACGATATCCACGCCTACAGCAAGGGCCAGCATGAATTCGTGGAACCGATGGGCAGTGAACGCAAGACCTATCCTTCATTTGAGGAACTGTATTTTTTGCCGGGACAGTTGGCGAGTTTGCCGCTGCTGGATCACGAACCCGTTGATACACAGGTCGTCATCGGTGAGAAGCGGGCGAAGCCGTTGACGCTGAAAGCGCCGGTGTTCGTCAGCCATATGAGCTTTGGCGCGTTGAGCAAAGAGGCGAAGATGGCGCTGGCGAAGGGAACGGCGTTATTCGGCACGATGATGTGCAGCGGTGAGGGCGGTCTATTGCCGGAATCGCAGGCATTGGCGGAGCAATATGTATTTGAGATGGCGTCCGGTTATTTTGGCTGGACGGAGGAAAACATCGCCAAAGCGGACGGCATCGAGATCAAGATGGGGCAATCGGCGAAGGCGGGTCTGGGTGGTCTGCTGCCGGGGGAAAAGGTGTTTGGCGACATTGCCAAAGCACGCGGGCTTGACGAGGGGAAAGAGGCGCGGAGTCCGGCGCGTTTCCCCGATATCAACTCGCCGCAGGACTTAAAAGAGCGTATCGCGTGGATTCGCTCGGTGAACCCGAATATTCCCATTGGTGTGAAGTTTGCCGCCAGCCGGATTGAGGCCGATCTTGCCGCTGCGTGTGATATGGATGTCGATTGGATCACGCTGGATGGTCGTGCCGGGGGTACGGGTGCGGCGGGCAAACACGTTAAGGACAATATCTGTGTGCCGACCGTGTACGCGCTTCCACGCGCACGCAAATGGCTGGATGAACAGGGCGTTACGGATGTGAAGCTGATCGTAACCGGTGGGTTCCGCACTGCACCGGATGTCGCTAAAGCGATTGCGCTGGGTGCGGATGCGGTCGCGCTGGCGACGGCGGCGATGATGGCAATCGGCTGCCAGCAGTATCGCGCCTGTAGCAGCAACAATTGCCCGGTAGGGATTGCCACGCAAAAGATGGAACTGCGCCAGCGCTTTGACTATACGGTGAGCGCCCGGCGTCTGGCGAATTTCTTCGAGGCGTGGACAGAGCAAATGACTGACTTTGCGCGGATGTGCGGTAAGCGCAGCCTGCATGATCTGAGCTATGACGATCTGGCGACGACAAGCGACGATATCGCCAAATATACGCCGGTGGTGCATGTTTAAGACTTAACCCCTTACCCCCGGCCCCACTCCGCCGCTTCGCTAACAAAGGGGAGAGGGGAAAAATACCCGCATATTCGCTCTTGCAAGTCCCTTCTCCCCAACGTGGGAGAAGGCATTTAGAGATGAGGGGGCATAAAAACTGGTACAGCCACAAAATGGCGTGGTCGATATTTTGAGCAGGCGGGTCGCAAGAATGCGACCCCTACACACCTTTCATGAACTTGTAGGGGCGGCAT
>DAOTXA010000231.1:0-5858 GCA_034435595.1 Anaerolineae bacterium
GAAGACAGCATCAAGGCGTGGTTTACTGCGGGTGTCGCCTGCGTTGGCATGGGGTCAAAACTGGTGACGAAGGCCGATGTCGCGGAGGGGAACTGGGACGCCATCACCGAGCGTGTGAAGCAGGTCCGTGCGTGGATCGCAGAAGTCAAAAACGCATAGCGGCGAAGTCAATGCCGGATGTTTTGTGAGGGCGCAGCACAGTGCGCCCTTTTTATGTTCGTCCGTGTTACCACGTTTTGTGCCAGCGATGGGTGCGCCGGTTGTCTTTAAAGCCGAGGGCGTCATACAGCCTGTTGGCGGGGACGGCGTCGCCAGTGTCCAGCACGACGCGGTCGATGTCGCCGCGTGCCTGCAAGCGTCTCATGCCTTCCCACATCACCAACGAAGCCAGTTTTCTGCGGCGATGATCGGGATGCGTGCCGACAGGTTCAAAGATGGCGGTGCGATTGGTGGGATCGACCGTCAACCCGGCGAACGCGGCAAAAGTGCCGTCTGGCGCTTGTGCGATGATGTGTAAATTGTGATCATAGGACGGTGATTGCTGAAAGGTCAGGATCGCTTGAACATCGGTAGTGTGCCCGAAGACTTTACCTGTCGCGTTTGCCCAGTGTGCCGCGTCTTGCTCGCCCGGTTGCATAGCACGAATCACATAACCGGGTGGGGGAGTCGTTTCGTCGGGGATGCGTTCCAGCATTGTGGATAGTAATCCGCCGAGTTGCACACCCCAATGGTTGGTATCTTCCGTGTAGCCGCGCTGTGCCAGCAGATCGCGGCGTAGCGTGTCTTCATCGTAAACGAACCAATCGAGATGGCGCGTACCGTCGTCGTTGATACGGGCAAGGTTTGCCTCTGCGAAGTCGATCATTTCCGGCTCGATATGACGATAATCCGGGTGGATTTCGATCCATGCGTTCCCCGGTTGGCTGCCTTCGATGTGGACTGCGCCGACGAGATCGCCGGATGCGGTTTCGTACAGGCGGGTATAATTGATTACGTCGCGCTCGTCACCGGGCAGCCCCCAGTACCATTGACCTTCCCATCGCCGGATTTCCCAGTTGAAGTAGCTTCCGTATAGCGCGTAGGTGTCGATCAAGAATTGTCGTACACGCATGAAGTCGCCATGATCGGCGAGTGGGCGTGCGATAATGGTTTTGTTGGTTGGTTGATGCGCGGTCATTGGTCCCCCGGATGTGCGAGTCGGTTATCATTCACACTATAATACGCTTTGAAATGGTTATCAAGGGGTCAAATAGGTCCAATAAAGGCTAATTGTCGCTATCAGCCGCCGCGAATCGTACCTCGAACAGCAGCGGCCACTTCTTGCCGGTGACGTAGAAGGTGTCGCTTTCGGGATTGTAGGCGATGCCATTGAGAACGTTGCTGGTCCCGCCGACGATGGCGTCGGGGAGTTCTTCGCGCACATAGTCTTCGAGGTTTTGCGCGTCAATCAAGGCGGTGACCGCACCCGTTTGCTTGTCGATTTGCAGGATGCGCGTCGTCTGCCAGACGTTAGCGTAGATGTGGTCGCCGACGCATTCGAGTTCGTTGAGCATGATGACCGGCACGCCATCAATGGTCACTTCGATGATTTGCTGTGTCTGGAATGTTTCAGGGTCACGGATGTCAATGTTTTCAGTGCCGTCACTGTGGAATAGGGCGGTTCCATCGTAGCAGAGTCCCCAGCCTTCACCGGAGTACTGGAAGTAACCGAGGAGTTCCAGCGTTTCACGTTCATAGACGAAGGCGGCGTTTTCCTGCCAGGTGAGTTGAATGAAGCGGTCGTCTACCAGTGCAAGACCTTCAGCGAAGAACTCGCCGGGAAGGTCTACCAGCCGCACGATTTCGCCGGTTTCGATTTCCACTTCGCGCAGGTCGGATTCACCGTATAGCCCGGTGCTTTCGTAGAAGACGCCATCATGCAGCAATAGTCCCTGTGTGAATGCGTTGTCATCGTGCGGGTATACGTTGATGATTTCTGGCACCAGGCGTTGAATTTCGTCGATTTGTGGCGAGTCGTTGACTTCCTGCGCGACGAGGACGGCGGTGAATAGGGCAGTCAGTGCTGCAATTAAGGCGAGTGCCCGGTATGTCAGGCGGCGTGTATTCATTGTATGGTTTTCGTTTCTACATATCATGGTTGAATGAAGTGTAGCGTACTCGATTTTTGCGGTGCAATCCATGTTGAAGTATCAACTTAATTTGTAATGAGGAAAGTATCTAATATTACTTTAGATAGAAGGGTCGATAAAATCTGCCATGATCGTCTGACGATGGCAGGTTTTCGTGAAGATAGATTTCAGTTGATTTCCCCTTATGTGGTAAGGGCGATGCGTGTGTTGAGTTCCTCAATGAACTGGTGCGCGTCTTCTACACCGAGGATTACGCGATCATAACTATGGCCTTCAAGGTCAAGGGTGACGGTTTGTTCACCGTAGCGGACATGCCAGAAATCACGCTTGTTGTTCTTGTGGAAGGTTCCGGCTGCGTATAAGCCCATGACGTGGGTGCCTGGTATCATCCAGCCTTTATAAAACGTTGCCAGAGATGACCCATTGGGTGTGATTTGTCGCACCTGATCCAGCGGAATTACAAGTTCGCGCCGGAAGGCTAATATCCGTTCATAGCCCTCAAGGCGTATGGTCAATGTGTCGTGGTCAAGGTCGATTGTAGACATGATATGCTCCTCTTGTCATTACAATCGTTATACGCAATAGCGTAAACGTTTGTTTCAAAAATCACAAATCAATATTGTGAATCCAGTCTATTCAGGTTGTGGGGTGGGTGGAACATGGCGGGCGGTCGGCGCTGGATGGCGTCGAGTTCGCCGATGTAGGTTTGCGTCGTACTCAGTCCGGCGTGGCCCAGATTTTGCCGGATGCGCTCCATATCCATGCCCATTTCGTAAGCGTTGCGGGCATAGGTGCGGCGGAGGTCGTGCGGTTGTACGACGCGCAGGTCGCCGTCGATCATGATGGGGTAGCGGTGCATGATCTGATTGATGGCACGCAGGCTGATTCGAGAGGGGCGAACGCGCTTGTTTCCTTTATATAGGCCGCGAAACAGGGGGCCACTGTGGATCATCGCCATTTCTCGCCAGCGATCCGCATACAGTAGACACCAGTCCAGCGGGCCGTAGGGGATCATGCGCTGTTTCAAACCTTTGCCTTCGCGGATGAGGAGTGCCAGTTCGTCGTTGAGCGTTTGTCGCAGGTCGCTGACATCGAGGGCGACGAGTTCGGCTTCGCGGATGCCGGTACAGGCCATGAGTGCGATCATAGCAGTGTTGCGAATACCGGGCAGGTCGGTGATGCCGGGTGAGCGGAGCAGGGCGCGTACCTGATCGGGTTTAAGGCGCAGGTGTTCGGCGTCGGCATGATCCTGCACATCAACAGTGTTGACCGGGGCGGTTGTGGGATGGACGGCGTTCTGAATCCGCGCCAGAATTTCGTCTACCAGCGCCTTGCGGTCTGCGGGCGATCCGCCGACGGGGATCAGGTCATAGAGCATCTGGCGGACGGCATTATCACGGAGTAATTTGTCGTAGCGTCCGCGAATGGTGCTGAGATGTGCCTGTACGGTGATGGGCGATAGTGGGGCAGGTACGTCTTCACCTGTGCCGGGATCAATACGAGTACGCTCATAAAGCAGGTAATCACGGTATGCGGCGAGGTCTGGCTGGTGCCAGATTCGGCCCGTAAACGACAGCCAATCGAGGAAAAATCCGACGCGAGACTTCTCATCCTTGCTCGGATTTTGCGGCATCAACAGACGAAAGTGATCGCGGTAGGTCCAGGTGGTGGGGCCGATGATATCGCGTTGGGTGGTTTGCGGTTCATCGGGGGTAGGGGGGTCTTGATTTTCGGCGTTATTTTGACTCATATTTGTATCCCAAATTTGGATGGAAGTACAAGATCGGTGCGCTATTTTATGCATATATCACTTCCTAGAATAACAGATATATGTAGTTATTGACAAACATCAACCAATTCTTTGCGAGCTACGGATGCATGCAAACGTTTTGAAATGGCGTGCATCACCAACGTGATAGCGTTATTGTTGTTGGTGCTGACGGTAAAACGCCTCCAACTCGGCAATGCGGCACCGCCATGAAAAAGTCGATTCCGCCAGATGCCGCGCCCGCGCCCCCATTGCCGCAGCCCGCGCCGGATCGCGCAGCAGCGCCGTAACTGCCTCTGCGAAAGACCTGACATCCCACTGCGCCGCGTACCCGATATCGTGCATGTTGAGTAGATGCGCCACCTCCCCTACCGGGTTCGCCACAAAGGGACGGCCTGCCGCCATATAGTCACACACTTTGTTGGGCCAGCGCCCGCGATTTGCCACTGTATCAGGAAAAGGCAGCACAAACGCATCACACGCACCCAGATATAGCCCCAACTCCTCGAACGGTACGAACCCGCTTAAGAACACATGCGAAGCCACATCCCGCGTTGCTGCCATTTCCATGACCGCGTCACCCGCTTTTCCGGTGACCAGCAGCTTAATTGCCGGGAACCTGTGCCGTAGCACCGCCAGCACATCGAGTACGAATCCGAGATCAAGGTGTGAGTCGAGGCTGGAAAATCCGATCACTGGAATCGTGGCGTCTAACCCGGCGAACTCGCGGCACGCGGCCTTATCGAGCTTTGGAAAATCGTCCGGGTTCGTGCCATTGGGGATGCGCAAAATATTCGCCGGGTCAACGCCCAGACCTATTGCACGTTCTTCCAACGCACGTGAAATGACCGTCAGGCCGTTTGCCCGTGTGCGAAACGCCTCTTCATAGTAGGTTTCAACCGGCCCCAACGTGCGCTGATACCAACGCGGACGCACCTCTTCGATGAGTCCGCCGCGCCCCCACCAGTCTACCCAATCTGTTAATAGCGGAATTTGCCGTTTGCGGCGCAGCCACAGCGCCGGGTAGATGGTTGCGGGGCGCGTTTCAAAGCAGTGAATCAAATCATAGTGAGAGCGCAGACCAGAAACGTGGATGATCCGGTTTAGTGTATTCCACGGGTCCCACCCGGAACGACCACGCCCCCATAGCAAATCAGGGGTTTCGACCACGCTCACGCCGTCGCGGTCGTATACATCGAATCCAGTCCGGCGTGTCTCGGCGATACACAGTTCACGGACCTGATGCCCGCGCTCTACCAGGTGTTTTGCCATCGCGTGTGAGCGAAAACGTGTCTTATGTGCCCGGTGATGCGTGATCATCAGGATATGCAGCGGTTTGCCGGTCGTGGCGTCCATGTGTTTTATCCCCTTCCGGCGAAAGTCGCTCGGTCATGCATTCTTGATAAAGACGGTCATAGGCGGTGACCATGCGCTCGATGCTGCCGTGTTTGCGGATATGCGCCCGTGCGGCCTCGCCCAATCGTCGCTGCAAATCGGTATCGTGGATCAAGCGGTTGATCGCCGCTGTCAGCGCCCCGACATCTGCTACTGGCACGAACAGCCCGGTTTCCTCTGCGTGGACCATACCCGACATCCCGCCGACGGGAGTTACGACAACTGCCCTACCCGCTGCCATCGCCTCCATCAGACTTAGCGGCAGCCCTTCCGAGCGCGACGGCAGCACGAAGATATCCGCCGCCGACAGCAAATCGGGCACATCGCGCCGGAAACCGGCAAAGGTCACGCAGTCGCCCAGACCGCGTTCCGCCACCGCCGTGACCAGTTCCTCGCGCAGTTCGCCATCCCCGGCAATGAGCAGATGCGCGGGTGTGTCGTCCGCCTGCAATTGCTCCATCGTCGCCAGTAAATCGTGTAGCCCCTTGCCGCCGACCAACCGCCCGACGTAGATCAGCAGCGGTACGCCTTCATCAATGCCAAATTCCTGCCGCATGATGTGGCGG
>DAOTXA010000232.1:0-2984 GCA_034435595.1 Anaerolineae bacterium
AATACTCATCACCACACCAGAAGCTATCGATTCACTACTGACTGCTCATGCCCATATTTTCGCCAATCTACGTGCAATTATCATCGACGAATTGCACCTGTTTGACAGCACACCACGCGGCGACCAACTCCGTGTACTCATTCGACGTATCCAACAAATCCGCAGCTATGCAGCCCGGCAAAATGACGCGCCAGATGATAACCTTCATATGGTTGCCCTGTCCGCTACACTTGCCGACCCATACCGGGTGGCGATGCGGTACTTTGAGGGGGCAGAGGTCATTCATGTGCCGGGTCACCGGCGGATAGCTGTTGATGTCCTACCGCTGACCGAAAACTCAGCGGTGGAATTGCTGGACTATGTTCGCACGTTTCGAGCAAAGGGTTGGCGAAAGGCATTGATCTTTTGTAACAGCCGCGCCGAAGTTGAGAGCTATGCTGCGGCGTTGAGCCAGCGTTCCCCATTTGGCAGCGCTGTGTTCGCCCACTACTCAAATATCGCGCCACAGCGTCGTGTTGAGATTGAAGAACAATTTGCGCAGTCGGCGGTTGCTTTGTGTGTGGCAACC
This sequence comes from Anaerolineae bacterium, assembly GCA_034435595.1. Classification (GTDB taxonomy): domain Bacteria; phylum Chloroflexota; class Anaerolineae; order Aggregatilineales; family Phototrophicaceae; genus JAVJSU01. The sequence continues at coordinate 569 of DAOTXA010000232.1, forward strand.
AGCACCCTTGAATTAGGGATCGATGTAGGCGATATTGATGTCGTGATCTTGATTGGCCCGCCGGGTGATATAAACTCATTTACCCAACGGATCGGACGTGGCAACCGCCGCCGATCCGTCAACCAGGTTGTGTGCTTCTTCCGTACCTCACTGGAACATCTGTTATTTGAAGCACTTATCACAGCTATGGATCAGGAACGCACTGCCGATAAAGCAACACCCTTTCACTTATCGGTAGCGATTCAGCAGTGCTTTAGTCTGATTAAGCAAAGCCCAGCCGGGGCAGTACGCCTGGCTATGCTGGGCAAGCTGCTGGATGGATTAGTGGCTGAACAAGATATACATGCCATTATCGGGCATTTGCAACTGTATGATTATCTCGATGTGGGGCGGCCCGGCGATTGGCGACCCGGCGAACGCTTGAATCACCTCTTTGACCAACAGGCCAGTGATTATTGCGAACTGAGCATTTATAGCAATATTCGCAGCGCGACCACACGCCCGGTTGAGATTCGTGACCAATACACACACGAAACTGTCGCCCGTGTGGATGCGCGGTGGTTGGCTCGTCCGGAATTGACACTCGAAGGACGTGTGTTAGATGTAGAATGGGTCGATGGAGAAGCGATCTGCGTATCCAGCACACAACGCGAGTCTGAACCGGCGCAGTTCTATTCTCTGGGTACGCGCAAATATTTAGACTTTGATCTCGCCCAAACGCTTCCCGCCCGGTTTGGCCTGGAATCGCACCAAACCCTCTTTATCTCCACACCGGATGGCTGGTGGTGGTTTCACTGGCTGGGTGATGTCTATGCTCAGGTACTTTTGGGTTTACTACAGCCGCATTGGCGAGTAGAACAAAGTTCAGTTCCAGCGTTATGTTTCGTATTGCACGACAACCCTGACGTATTGACCCTCCCTCTTTGGCACGAAGCCCACATTCAGCGTTATGTGGAGTCTCGCTATCGTGCGCTAGAACGGATGCTGGACCTGGGGCCTTTTCAGCACCTACTCCCAATTGAATTGAGGCGGCAAACAGTCGTGGAAAAATTTGATGTGTCGGCGTTTTTGGCACGGGTATCACGCATGGTTTTTGTACCTGCCCCGGAGACAGCACGCGAATCTTTATCTGCCATTATAAGCTGAACCAAACGCTTTCACTCGACTTTATCCTTTTAGTAGACGAAAAAAGGCGGACAAGCTAAGCTGACCTCAATCACAACAAAGAGGTGACAATGCTCAACTTGCCCATTGAAATCATAGTCCTGATGCAGCCCTTTACGCCAGTTTTCAGTGAACGGACCTGGGATTGGGTGTAAGTTTTGGTTGTAGGCGCGATCCTCGCGCCGGGAAAACGGACCGTCACTTCGGTGCTGCGGGTGATGGGCATGAGTGATGAAAGTCAGTTTCAGCGTTATCATCGGGTGCTGAACCTGCCGGGGACGGCGCTGAGGAGGGAACCCGTCAAATAAAACGCCGACCAAGATCGGTCAGCTTCTCATGATTTCAACTTATGGGAGGCTTTTTAGGCGGATGGGGAGGGGTCACGTGCCGTACAGCATTGTGCGAGAGATGTATCACCTTGAGAATGATGCAGTGGATCTGGACATGATACAATCAGTTAAACTTGATGATTGGATAGTTAGGTTTATGGTATGGGGAAAATATGGCAACTCTTCAAAGGTGACTCTCCGATTGTTGCAACAGCAATTCATGATGGGCATGAGCTTCATCCAGAAGTTGCAGCAATTATGCAGTTGTCAGAGTCGGAACGTCTGCGTGAGGAAGACCCATTCACAGGTGGATGGACTAGAATTGCTGACAATCGACTGAGCGGCACACATTCACGGTTTGAAGTCGATCTCAACCGTCCCAGAGAAAAAGCAGTGTACATTCAGCCAGAAGACGCCTGGGGATTACATGTGTGGAAGGAAATACCGTCTCAAGAAGTGATAGAGACCTCTCTGAGATACTATGACGGATTCTATGCCGAAGCACAGCAACTGTTTTCTGATCTGGAAAGACAATTTGGCAAATTCGTAGTACTCGATCTACACACGTATAATTACCGACGTGAAGGTTCAAGCGGACCGATTGCTGACCCTGAACTCAACCCTGAAGTCAATTTAGGGACGGGAACGATGGAGCGGGAGCGATGGGCACCTATCGTTGAGCGCTTTACCTCTGATCTCAAGGCATCTGACTTCATGGGGCGACAATTGGATGTCCGTGAAAACATCAAATTCAGGGGCGGGCAATTCGCCAGGTGGACACATGAAAACTTCCCCGCATCTGCCTGCGTATTGTCAGTAGAGTTCAAGAAGTTCTTCATGGATGAATGGACGGGAGTTCCTGATGAAGATCAACTAGAAGCCATTCAAAATAGTCTTGAATCCACCATTCCTGGGGTACTGGC
>DAOTXA010000233.1:0-2526 GCA_034435595.1 Anaerolineae bacterium
GACCCCTACACACCTTTCATGAACTTGTAGGGGCGGCATTTTTGCCGCCCGCAATGATCATCGTCGAACCACCACGTTTTTCTGCGGTCGTACCAAAGCAATCCGGCTCCCAAAAAACAAGCCCACTGGAAGGGGCTGTAAAATCTGGCGACGCGCCGGTCAGAGCGCCCTCCGGTGCGCTTCGGGCGCAATTTGGAGCCGTCGGCTTTAGTCGATGGCTCCAAAACAGGTGATGTACATGTTTACAAACACCCTCTAAAAGCGAACGGCTACGAGCTATATGAGACACAGACGCTTAAACCGAGCGGTAATTGACACAGGGCTTATGGCGTTCAGGTCAGCGGATTAGCGCAGGTCCCGCGCAAGCTGACCGACCGCGCCGGTTACGCTGTTCGTGTTCCCGGCAGCACAGGGGATGATGGCGATCTGGTTGGGGACATCAAGCGCGAGGCGAATATCTTCCACCGCCCACGCCTGAACATGATCTTGCTTGTTGGCGGCGATGATGGTCGGAGCGTCCGGTTGCAGGTCGTGCAGCGCGGCGAGGATGCTCGCCATCCGTCCGAAACGATCTGGCATGGTGCTGTCACAAAGGATGATGTACCCGGCGGCCTGTCCGCGTGCGATCAACTCGCGCATCCGGCTATCATCGAAGACATACGCGGCGGGCGGCTCTAGAAAACGCAGATTTAGATCAGGGTTAAGGCTAAAATCTCCGGCGTGCCAGCCATGTGGTTGACCGGTGCGTGCATTTTGGCTGATGGTATCGATAAAGGTGGTTTTTCCGGTTTCCGGCAAGCCAAGCACCATGATATCAAGGGTGCGCGAACGACTACTTACAGGCATCGCTGTAAAATTCCTACTAAGAGAAGATAACAATCATGAAATCATTCTAACACAGCCATGAGGGATAACCGCTCGAAAGTTATGAAGAATTTCCCAAAAGTCTGAAGGGTTGGTAAAACAAAAAGCGGGTGCGGTTTGCACCTGCTATTGGCGTGATTCTGCCTGTTTCGATAGCGGTCAGCGCGTGCGCTGGTCATACCAGCAGGGGATGTTGCCCAGTGCTTCGGCGACGTAGAGTCCGGCGGCTTGCAAATCGCCGTGTATCGAATGCCGGTTCAGCGGTGTGACGCCGTCCTGTGCCGGACCTTGCGTCTCGCCGGGTAGTTCTTCCTGCTCGACGTGTTGAAGCATCTGCTTGAACGTGCCGTCAGTCAGGTAGAGGTTGAGTTCTGCATGAAAGATGTTACGCCGTCTGCCGCGCTTGTTCACGACTTGCGTCACATACACGGCCTGAAGCTGGTCGATGCTGACACGCCAGCGTTCTCCACGCCCGCGATAGGCGCTGACACTGTGCGTGGTCGCATCCGCAACGATGCGATCGGGGTAAGATAGCATTTCAATCAGGATATAGCCGATCATGCCGAAGAGCAGCGCCGCCACACCGAGGCCGAGATAAGGCAGAAGTTCCGGGTTTGGCAGCATGGTCCCGGCATTGGGTAGTGCCAGATCGGTTTGCAGGGTGGCAAGCGAGAGCGCGATATAGACAATGGCGAGAAACAAATACCAGACCACGCGGAAGATGCGTCCCGTCATCCAGCGTCCGGCCCGAACAAATACAACGCCATCCGTTTGGTGATCTGCGCCGGCAGATTCAAGCGTCCACAATCCGGCGTTAAGCGGCAATTCGGGCAGATCAGGCGGCGGGTCGGCAGCCGCAGGGACATTGCGCGGGCGAATCAGGTCAAATGGGCGATTGAGGGTTTGCGCCAGCGATTCGCCGGCTTCACGGGCCAGTTCCGCGAATGCAGTCTGATCCGGGTCGGGCCAGTGGACGATCTCGCACCAGCGGCTGCCACGTGTCTCTGCCATGTCTTTTACCAGCAACAGGCCAAGATGCCATGATTCGTCCTGCGCAGACCAGCCCAGTACGACTTCGCGGATGTAAAGCGCGGGCAGGCTGCCATCTGCTGGCAGACGCCGAGCGCGACCGAAGCTGGTGGTATAACGAAAGGGCGTCTCTCTGGTCGCTTCTACCAACACACGCGGCGTGCTGCCATTTTCCCCGGCGTGGACCAGTCGCCAGCGATTCGGGATGATGTCGATGAGCAGATTTTCGGCTGCCGAAATTTGAGTCATGGATTCTCGTCGTCAGGCGTTCAAACGATCTTTTCACAAGGAGGTATTATGCGCCTTGTAGTTCAATATCACAACCCGCAGGTTACGTGAGGGTGACGGCACAGGCAAGCAGGGTTGCATGGTGGCGGAAGAATAGACTTGAGAAATTTGGGAGTTTTTGACGCCTCCTTTTTGCAAAAAAGTCGAATGGGCAAGGAAAGGCCACGCATTGTACGGCTGCGCTTATCCTTTTCGCCCGCGTGAGCGTATGCGATAATACGCGCCTGTTTGACGGCGACTCAAAAAAGCCTACGCCCCTATGCTGCATCAAATTCGACTCACGGCGCATGTAAAACGGTGGATGCTGGTCATGGCCTGCGGACTGCTGGCGGCCTGCGGCGGTGC
>DAOTXA010000234.1:0-10489 GCA_034435595.1 Anaerolineae bacterium
CGAACGCGCCGCACGCGGCACAGTGGACGCCGCATGGCTGGCGTCCCTGCTCGACCATCCCTATTACAAGCAAGCTCCCCCGCGCACAACCGGGCGCGAATTATTCAGTGTGCAAATGGCAAGCGGCCTTGTGGACAATGGCAAAGAGCGCCACCTCAGCGACGATGACATTATTGCGACGCTCACCGCATTGACGGCTGCCAGTATTGACGGAGCCTACCGCGAATTTTTGCCGCATTTCCCTGTCGAGATAATCATCGGTGGCGGTGGATCACACAACACGACGCTGATGTCCATGCTTGCGGAACGAGTCCAGCCCGCGCAGGTGAGAACACACGAAGCGGTTGGATTCGACTCCGATTATAAAGAAGCACTGGTGTTTGCCGTCCTCGCCTACGAGACGTGGCACAATCGCTCCGGCACACTGCCCTCACAGACCGGGGCACGTCATGCTTCGGTACTGGGGCAAATTACCCCCGGCAAGAACTACGCCGAACTCATCCGTCGAACATGGCGGTCACCTGAATAAGGAAAGATTCATGATTACAGAACAACGCAACCCCAATACCGCAGATATTGACCGGCAATCCGCGCTGGAAATCGTGCAGCGCATTAATGCCGAAGACCGCACCGTCGCCGACGAAGTCGCAAAGGCACTACCGCAAATCGCGCAGGCCGTAGATGCCGTTGTCGAACGGGTCGCCAATGGCGGGCGTGTCTTTTATATCGGCGCAGGGACCAGCGGGCGACTTGGCGTCTTAGACGCGGTCGAATGTCCGCCGACGTATAACACCCCGCCTGATCTGTTTCAGGGGGTGATGGCAGGCGGTGACGGCGCGTTCATCAACGCGGTTGAAGGCGCGGAAGACGACCGCGAAGCCGGGGCAGATGACCTCAAAGCACGCAATTTTACGGCGGGCGATGTCGCGTTTGGCATCGCCGCCAGTGGACGCACGCCCTACGTGCTTGGCGCGATGCAATACGCCAAATCGATAGGCGCGATTACGATTGGGCTGGCCTGTAACGTCCCTGCTGCCCTGTTGGAATCGGTCGATGTGCCTATCGGAGTGGCAGTCGGACCGGAAGTCGTCGCGGGAAGTACGCGCATGAAAGCGGGAACCGCCCAAAAGATGGTCCTCAACATGGTCAGCACTGCGTCTATGGTCCGTAGTGGCAAGGTTTACGGCAACCTCATGGTCGATGTGCAGGTTACTAACGAAAAACTCGCCAATCGCGCTGCCAGGATCGTCGCGCAACTGACCGGACTCGACCCCGATGCCGCCCGCGCACTGCTGGCAAAATCCGGTGATAACGCGAAGGTCGCCGCCGTGATGCACCATCGCGGGTTGGATCGCGCCGCTGCCGAAGCTTTGTTAAGCGAAAACGGCGGATTTCTGCGCCGTGTCATTGGAGATGTCAACGTATGAGCGACATGCTGGTCAAACTCTACGAACTGCCGCCGCTGGAACCGCTGGCGGCGCAAATCGCGGAAAGCGGGATCACCGTCCGGCGCGGACTGCCGCCAGAAAAACATGTCGTTCTTAATTGGGTCGAAGCACACTTTAGCGAATTTTGGCGCAGCGAGTGCGATGTCGCATTTGGACGTTTGCCCGTAAGTTGCTTCCTGGCGATCAAGGACGGCGTGCCCGTCGGGTTTGCCTGCTATGATGCGACGGCACGCGGCTTCTTCGGCCCGACCGGGGTGCATCCCGACGCACGCGGTCAAGGACTTGGCAAACTGTTGTTGCTGTTGTGTCTGCACGACATGCTGGCGCAGGGCTATGGCTACGGGATTATCGGCGGCGTTGGACCGGTAGCATTCTACGAAAAGGCGGTCGGCGCGACGCTGATCCCTGAGTCTACACCGGGGATTTATGCCGGATTGCTGCGCCGCTCCAGACCTGACGCCAAACCCGACGAAGAAGGACAACAATGACTGGCATCGCCCTCAGCATAGATAACGCTCGTATCGTCGCGCCGGACGGTCTGCCGCCAGAAGAAGCCCTCGCCCGTACCACGCATATGGGTATTGGCGCACATCAGGATGACCTCGAAATCATGGCGATTGATGGCATCTTGCGCTGCTTTCAACGTGACGATCAATGGTTCGCCGGAGTCGTTGTCACCAACGGGCGCGGATCGTCGCGCACCGGACCCTACGCCGATTACAGCGACGACGAGATGCAAGCCGTCCGCGCAGAAGAACAGATCAAAGCAGCGATACTCGGTGAGTATGGCGCACAGGTCTTGATGAATTTCCCCAGTTCACGGGTTAAGGATGCGGCTGATCTTGCCCCCGTCAACGACCTGAAAACCTTGCTCGCCGTCGCACAGCCAAAAATCGTCTACACGCATAACCTGACGGATAAACACACCACGCATATCGGCGTCACCCTGCGCGTGATTGAGTCCATTCGCGCTTTACCGCCAGAACAACGTCCGCGCCATGTATACGGGTGCGAGGTCTGGCGTGATCTCGATTGGATGGTGCTGGCAGATAAAGTCGTGTTTGACGTGTCGGAGCGCGAGAGCCTGCAAAGCGCACTCGTTAATGTGTTCGACTCGCAGATCACAGGCGGTAAGCGCTATGATCTGGCGACTATGGGCCGCCGTCGCGCCCATGCTACCTATCATGAGTCGCACGCAGGCGACGACGCCACCGGGCTTGTATTCGCAATGGACCTGACGCCCCTCGCTCACGATGATACGCTTGATCCGCTCGAATATGCCTGCAACTATGTGCAGCGTTTTATGGACGATGTGCGCGACCGTATCACCAGCGTGACCTGATCGGTTACGCTGTTACCCACATCAATCGACCTCCGAAATACAGCCAAGAATTGTGAAATTGTTCCCCATTTTGCGTGTTTATGAACTTCATAGTACTATTAAGATGCGTAGAACGTGCGCACACCGATCTTCTGTGTGACGAGCCATCACCAATAGCACTTCGGTGAGCGCCTCTGGCCCGCCGCATGGTGAACGGGTAAGGGTAAGCCAAGCCATCTAAACAGGAGTCGCTTATGTCCGTCACGATGCGCGACATGTTCGTCATTCCCGCCGCCGTCACCGATTACGAACTGTGGGACGACATCGAAGTCCCTGACGTACTGCCGGCCCCGCTCCCATCGCCTTCGGGTGACGGGAATTTTCAAACCGCCGTGGATTGGCTGAACCACCTCAACGACCAGCAAAATGTTCCCGTTCCCGATGAAAAAATCGAGATCGTCACCCAGGACGCCGAATACGAGTTCGACCTGTCGGTCGGTACGGGTGGCAAGATCATCGCCCTGCCCGGATTCAATAAGATACAATTCGGCCTCGTTGATGACACCGTGACCATCATCGTCCACATCAACGCCGAGGGCATCGCACTGACGGTCGGCGCGGGTATTATCTTTTACTTCGACAAGACGTTGCTGCGCCCCATGCGTGTGATTCCCGGTAGTGACGGCGAATACGAAGCCGACTATAGCCGTGATCGCGTCGAATTGACGCTAGAGCAGGAATTCACCTTTGGCTTTGACCCGGCGGGCGAGTTCTTCATGTCAACGGCGACCGTGTTCAACATGCCGCCGGAACCCTTTGCGCTGGGTAAATCGTCGTTTGTGGTCGCCGATCCGCCGCCGGAAATCGTCCCCCTCGACGAAAACGGCGACCCGGTCAACAGTTTGTTCGCCATCCACTACAACTCGCAGACCAACGAAAAGGCGTTTGTCGTGCGCTGGGTGACGACCAAGCTCCGCACAATGCTGCGCAAACTTTCCAGCAGTCTGGACGATCAAACGCCGATTGACAAAGCGGACGTGCTGACCGCCATGCTCAAACTGGAAGCCGACGCCGCCGGAACCGATCACGTTACCGGCGTGCGCGTGGACTGGTGGATGCAGGGTGTCTCGCGGACGTTCAACCTGCCCGGTCTGTCGATCACGACGCCGGACGCAGGCACAATCAGCGTGTGGGCGCACAAACCAGACGCCGCACCCGCCGGGGCCGATCTCAGCCACATTTCGTTGCTGCTGACCATGCCCAATGGCGCAGAACTGCACGGCGAATCGACGTTCGCCATGACGCGCAAGGGCAAGCCCGACCGCGAAATGGTCAACCAGCCGCGTCAATCCGGCGTCACGCCCCCGCCACCGGAAGAAGCGCCGCTGCTTTCACTCACGGCGACCCAGCAGCAGACCGACCCCGTTTCGCTGTTGTTGATGAAAGTGGACACAGATGAAGGCGGCCTGCCGACCTTCTTCCGCCAGCTTGCCCAAACATTGCCCGATATTGACCCTGAAGAACTTGCTGACTCACCAACCATCGAAATTATCGACCTTGACGCCGAGTCCTGGGCGCTTGATGTCAGAATTAACCCGGATAATTTCGAGTTCCCCTTCCTGAAGAAAGGCGACGCCAAAGCGGGTGGACGCGCCAACAAACGCGCCCAGTCGATTGAAGTGATTAAGCCGCAGGGCGCAATCCCGGTACACATCGACTTTGCAGAAAAGACGATTGGCGTGCCGATCATCATCCGTGTGACCTTTGGCACTATTACACTTGACGGCGACATTGGCCTCGAATTTAACTGGGAGACGTTCGCCTTCGGCATTGACGATGATACAGGCGTCCGCCTTGCCGGGATCAACGAAGTGGTCGAATCCAATGGCAAGTATCTGGGCCTCAAGTGGCGGATTCGCGGCGCGGCAATTGTCGATGACGTTACCGAGCAAGATCGCTTCCACTATCTGACGCTTGTCACCAAAGATGGTGACTACCAGCTACAACAGGCTCCTGGCTGCGTGATCGAACTCGAATACGACCGCGCCAGCAAGGAACCGATTATCTTCGAGGTGACCGACCTCGCCATCGGCGGCAACGGTGTCACCCTGACCGCGACTGTCAGCGACAAACCGGCGCGTCTGAACGGTGTCAATACCAAGTTCCGTTTTAGTGGCAGCAGCCTCAGCATCGTAGAAAACGAGATTCAGGCGTTTACGCTGGCGGGTTCTGGTCCACTGCCGCCCGATCTCGTCGGCGATGCGATGGTCGATATCGCGCTGCAATTCGGGCAGGATAATGACGGCGACCTGACACTGCTTTCCGGCGCAGCGAAATTACAGGGCGATGGCCTGCTGGAAGCGAAATCAACGCGCTTCGAGTTCTCGATTGATGCTATCGGAATGCAATTCGTGGTCGAGGATGGCTTCCACCTCTTCTTTACATTGACCGGTAAAGCTCGCCTCAAGTTACAGTCCGGCGATAGCAAATCCGGGGCGTTGGCGTGGATGCCGAACATTCAAATCGAACTCATCGACTGCCCGCTGACCGGCGATCCCAGCGTTATCGCCAAACACATCAGTTTCCTGGTGGAACTACCCAAGCCCGTGACCTTCCCGTTGTTCGGCGCATACAAGTTTGAACTGCGCAGTATTGGCTTCATCCCGCAGGCAGAGTTCTTCGGCGGTGACGCTGCCATGCAAATCGGTGGGCAGATCATGTTTGCCAAAGGCAGCGGTGACGCCGCCAACGCCGACCCCGATTTCCACAGTCTGTTTATTGGCCTGCCAGAAAAAGGCAAGTTCTTCCCACGTCTATACATGCCGACGCTGCCGCTCATTATCAACATGGGCGAGGCCTTCCAACTCAACGGCACAGTTGACTTCTACGATACCGATGAGATGAAGGGCTTCAGCGGCGAAGGATCACTGAGTATCAAGGGCCTGCCGACGCTGGCGGCCTCGTTTGCCTTCGTGCGTGTGGCGCGTGGCCCCAACGACTGGGTACGTGCGTGGTTTATCTACCTGGAAGTGCGACAGGTCAGCTTCATGATTCCGGTCGTACAACTCTATCTGCGCGAGGTCGGCCTCGGCTTCGGCTATCGTTATACGCTTGTCAGCATCAAAGCCGCAGACGAGAAGAATGACATCAAAGAATTGCTGGCGGAACTGCGCAAGCTCTCTGCGACACAGGGGAACCTCTCTACCCGTGACGCATGGGCGCTTGATCTGGAAAAACCGGGGCAGGACCCGCGCTGGACCATTGTCCTGCGTGCCATGATCTCGCAGACTTCATCGCAGGCATCACCGCTGAACTATAACGCCGCATCAGAGCAGTTTCTCGCGTGTACCTTCCTGTTTGACGCGGTGATCGCCTTCCGCAGCGACCTGACTTTCTTCATGGCGGTGCGCGGGTGGATCAACACCAATTACTGGGCGTTTGACAACGATGTAGATGGCCTGCGTAACAAGCCTTTCATCAGTGGATTTGTGCTGCTTGCGCCACGCAAGAAGCGTTTTCTGGCGAATGTCGGCTCTGTACCCGATGGCTATATCGGGGATACGCCCCCGCTCGCCCCCTTTGTGAAAGAGGCGCTGCAAAGCGTCCGCTTTTCCGCCACCTTGCTGATCGAACCCGGCCTGTTTCACTATGAACTTGGCTGGCCCAACCAACTGCGCTGGGGATACACATTTGGCCCAATTAGCGTAGAAATTAGCGGTGGCTTTATCTTCCGGGTAACGCCGCAGGAACTCGTCACCGGCATCAGCTACAAGGCGCGGGGTTCGCTCAATATCGAAGCCAACCTCGACCTGAAACTCGTCGGCGTGCGGGTGTGGGCGCACGCACACATGGCCTACGGTGCGCGGCTGATCGGCGTCGTCAAGTTCGCTAATCCAGAAAAATCGCTCGTCTACGGGGCAATCGGCATTGAGGCCCGCATCAACTTCGGCATCGAACTATGGATCAAGATTCCGCTGCTGTTCACGACGATCAAACTCAGCTTCAGTTTTAGCCTGACCATCGGTTACACTGCCGGACTCGAAATTGGCTTTGCCAACACGTCAATTGGCCTGCGCGGGCAGGGCACGCTGACTGTCGGCGCGATGGGACACACCCTGCACCTGAGTGTCAAAATCGGTATCAATGACGGTGTGGTTGACGAAGCCCGCCTCGCTACTGAATCCTATATGGACCTCGGCCTGGAAGCGCAGGACGTAGACAAGTCACTCGCTGGTATTGACGATCCTTCGGGCGGTGCGCAAATTTCCAGCGATGCGCCCACGTTCGCGGCATCGGCGGCTCCACCAGCCCCGGCAGTTGTCGAAAGCACCGCCAACGGATCGGGTGCGCACACTACTGTCCGCCGCATAAACGTTACCCCGGCGTCGCGGACCATCGCGCCCAGCATCCTGAGTGATGATCTGGTCGCCGCACCGCTGAACTTTGCTGAAGCCGACGAAATCGGTGTAGAACCCCCGCCCCCGGTGCTGGAATTCACCGCGCCGGATTATTCGCTGTTCGTAATCCGTCCCTTGCGTCAGGGCGAACAGGGATTCTTCGTGCTGTTACCACGCGGCGAGCGACTTGAAGCTGGCGAAGCCGTGAACGAACGCGGGTTCTTGCCGCCGCCACCGCTGCGTCTGCGCTTTGAAAATCATACGAGTGACGGCACACTGGCTGAACAGTTGAACGCCGGGACGGCCCCGCAAATCGTACTGGACGAACTTGCCGCAATTGGGCTTGACCTTGACGAAGCAACTATCGAAAGTGTCAACAGCGGTCAGGGCTGGCGCATGTTCATGGGCGAAAGCAAGTTCGACTTGTACGTGACCATCTTCAACGAGATCGAAATTCTGCACGTCGATCTGACCGTTGACGTAGACTTCGATTTGACGATGCCCGCGTTTATTGACGAGAATGGTGACGCGCTCGATCTGAATCTATCGCACTACAATCCGGCGACAGGCGATTGGGAAGACGTGCCCGCGACCGCGAGTGTGCGCTGGCGCGTCAACTGGGATTCACCCATGTTCGCCGCCACTGAATACGACGATCCCGGCCCTGAAGCTTCCGGTGTGCCGACCTCGCCCGGTCGCCAGTCTACGCTGACCCTCGCGCAGTATATGACACAAGCCTATCGCCTGCATCGTACCTCGCCTACCGCACAGGCCATCGCCATCGGTGATCCGGTCATGCCGCCGTCGGCGTCCCCTGTCAGCGATGATCGCGTGCAAAACCCGACGGACGACGCGTTTGAGGCGGCGGTACGTGGCGCAGTCGAGCAGTTCCGGGGATCGCCCTTCTTCAAACGCGACCCGAATCTTGCGTATGATGCGCTGTTGGACGAAGCCTTCGCCGAGGGCACGACCATCTATCACGACACCGGCAAAGAAGCGGACGCCGATCCGCAAACTTTGCAAGAGAAGCAGCAAGCCTATCAGGTGCGCGGTATGGTCGTACATGATATTGTCAGTGGCTTGCAGGAATTCACACTTCAGCCGACAGTGGACGACCGCGACGACCATGCGCGGGCCAGTTTGCCCTTCCAGATGGGACTCGTTTTCGCCTACAACGGGACTCCGCCGGAATGGTTGGATCATGTCCTGGACCCCGACAGCATGGACGAAGTCCCGCAGTTGCGCCAGCGCGAAACCCCGCTCGATAATCAGCCGACCAGCGTTGAAACGCAGCGCGTAGAACCATTCAACACTGCCGCGACCGATTTCTCCATCAATCCGCCGCAGTTCAAGCAGGTGCGCCAGTACACCGATTCCGGCACGATTGCGATTGCGTGGGAACTGGCATGGTCCGGTGACATCGGGCGCACGCTTTCCCCCGCGCAGGCAGACCCTGAACATCACCTGCTGAACTACGAAGTGCGGCGTCGTGCCCTCGATAGCAGCGAACGTGATGTGACCTACACCGTCAAAAACGCCGCCGCCCTCGCACTCCAACAGCAAGACGACGGCGATAATACGCGCTCACTGTTGACCAGGCTCAAGCCGCGCTTCAATCTGGTCGATCATTTTGAGACAGACACCGAAGCCGATCTTGCCGCACTTCCGGCGACCGGGCGCAGCTATCTGTACACGATTACCCCGGTTGACTTCGCCGGAAATCTGGGCCGACCGCTGACGCTGGTCGCCACACGCTACCCGTCACAGCCGCCGATGGTCCCCACCGACGCCGAATTGACCGCGTATTATCAGCTTGACAGTCAGGATACACGTTTGTTCGAGCCATTGCAGGTGGACGAGGCTACAGGCGTGTTCGCGTCGCCAGAGGCAGTTGTACCCGCCGAAATCCGCGTGCGCTGGACCAAACTCGGACAGGCACGCACGGGCGTTACTGTGCCTGTAGAACGCTATCGTTTTATCTTCCGCCGAGAGAAAACGGTCCCGGTCGGCAGTTATGGCCTTGATAGCGACACACAGCGCCCGCCCGGTGCGGCGATGCCGTCGAGTGCGGCGCGTCCGCTGCCCTCGGACATCAAAATTGACGCGGAAGCTGTCGCCGACCCGGACGATCCCTCGCGCCTGATGGCGGCCCTGAATGCCGACGTGCTGCGCAGTGCGGGTATCTTCAGCGACAGATGGCAGCCGAGTGCGTGGCGCGTCTTCATCCAGACGATCAGCCCCAACGAAGTGCCGTCATCGCTGGCCCCGGTCGAACTCAAAATCAGCGTACAGGCCGACGACCTCGACAGCTTCGAGGAGCGCAAGCCCGCCGAACTCGAATGGATGCCGTATCCGCTGCGCTTGCCCGTTCTACCGCCGGAAGACGAACATATCACACCCGGTCTGGCTCACTTCCCCATGCCAGACCCGTCAAACTCTGAGAATTATCTGTTCAACGGCAACATGCAGGGCGTCGAATATCGCCCGCACCCATTGGGTATTCGCGCCGCTCGTCTGCGCTGGAATCAAGGGCCAAGCGATATCCACAACTATCCGCTTGACCTACACGCCGGATATGAGATTTTCCAACTCGATATTGACGCCTTCACCGATGCCACGTTCGATGATGCCGATGCGCTCGCCGATGCGCTACGGCGCATTCAAGATGTGCAAATGCTCCCGGCGGATGACCTGCTTCTCGTCCCCGGAAATACGCTGACCACTGCCCAATGGGAAGCGTGGTATCCGTCATCGCTGCTACGTCTGCGCACGTCAGAACAGATGGAAGTGGCTAACAGCGAAACGCCCTACGGACCCTGGTTCTCATGGCGCGAGTCGATCCTGGTCTGGCCTGATCCGGCGCACATGTTCTATGAGTCGGGCAAGAAGAAAGGTCAGCGGCGAGAACTTTACGCGGACCTCGAAAGGATCATCGAATACATTCAGAACCCGGACCCCACACAGGGACTCGGTCTATTTGTCGATATTCAGGCCAGCCCGCCCATTCAACCCACCGATTTCACCGGATTCATGACATCCACACCGCCGAAATCCGACCCCTACGGATGGAGCATCCTGCAACGCCTGGGTCTGTCAGTCACCTTTACAGTTCATGACCCGAACACTGGCAAGATGCTGACCGGACAGAAACTACTAGACGCCGTTCATGCCACTATCAAAAGTGGCATAATCCCCGCCGACCGCATGAAACACGTCAATGTCGAGACACTGTTCCAACCCGGTCGCAGCGTCGAACTGGACGACGACCCTGCCTCTGCCGATGGGCTGCTTGGTATTATGCAGATCAGTATGCGCCCGACGCT
>DAOTXA010000235.1:0-5654 GCA_034435595.1 Anaerolineae bacterium
TTCCCGCGGCTGGCGTGTCGGCTGAGCCGGCGCACGTTGTTCGCATCCCGGCTGTTGACCAGAATAAGTGCCTGCGTTCCCGGCTGATCGGGGTCTTCGCCATAGCCGACGAGATGTTCGCCGTCCGGGTGCCACGACCAATGCACGCCGCGCTTGCCAAAGCTAAGGTCAACCGCCATGTGCAAATCTGTCAAATCACGATTGGCTGTAAAAACGGTGCCGATACGCGGTTCGCTGCGTTCTGGCGCGTGCGTATTAACCGTATGATTGCCGAAGTAAAACAGCACGCGCTCACCATCAGGGCTGTAGCGCACTGCATATAGCATCAACGTCAGACCGTCATCCTCGCCCAACCGCGATTTGACCTCGCGGTCGGCCTGCATGATCTGGTCGCGCTGCGGGTGCTGTTCCAGCACATCCGCTACACTCAACGCCAGTTCGCGCCGGGGCGGATCGAAGGTATACGTGAAGAGTCCGTGTTCCGCACGCGCCTGAAACGGAAACGGTGCCTGGTGTGGACGGTAAACGTGATCGCCATGTCCGGCGGCGTACATCATCCCCATCAGCCCACACAGTAACGGCTCGCCATCCGGGGGAATCATCTCGATATCGCCGACCTGCGCGACTTCACGCCCGGTCGTCAGGTCGTGGCGCACGATTTCTGGTTCAGCAGTCGTCCCACGTTGATAATAGGCAAATCGCGCATCAGGACTCCATGCCTGCCAGCGCCCGGTGTGATAGAACGAGGTGCGAACGGGTCCACGCCCGAAGCGATTCAACACCTCACCATCCGGTGATAGCACCAGCACCTCGCCTTCGTCAGCGTTGATGTCGTACCCGGCGACCAGCAGCCGCCCCGATCCATCGGGCGCGTAGGGACAGATCACATAGTATGAGTGGATACACCAGCGCTCCGTTACCGGGAGTTTGCGTGTTGGCAGTGTGTTCACAGGTTTCATGCGGGTTCCCCTTGTAGCAATGCGAGAGTGACATGGGTGCGGTTCAGCACGTCGGGCAGATTCATCTTCTTATCCCCGCGATACCAGTGCGCCCAGTGATCGTGTTCAGCCTTCTTGCGATCAAGCAGCGCTTTTTGCAGCGCCGACGCCGCTGCATCCATATATGGAGCCGGATCATCTCCAGTGTGATGCGCTTCGGCTGCCCGACACAGGCCCAGACACCAGCGATACAGCCCGCTGATTTGCTCTAACTGAACTAAGAAATGATCCACGAAGAACTGCCGCGCCTCTGGCTTAACCTGCGACAGCACCTCATAGATGCAATCCTGCACACGATCCCACCCCGCAATGCCGTTAGATAGCATCGCCGCCAGCGTGGAAAAATACGACTCCATAGAGTTGACACCCGTGTCATCGTAGTCGCTGCCCCACTTGCCGAGTTGCCGATTCGGTGTGAGGTCAAATTCACCACTTTGCAGATAGTCAAGCAGCTTGAGTCCCTGTATGCGGACGACGCCATCCATGAGAACGCGCTGCTGCGGGTGGCGAGTGTCATCCAGCACCGGGTAGGCTGCGAAGAACGCCATATACAGGTCACGCACCGCATCGACCGCATCCGCGCCGAAGTGATCTGACAGCCATGCATCGAGATAGGCTGAGGCATCAAATCCTTCGTAGTCCCATGTCATGCGGGCGACAGCCTGTATGCCTACCGGGAACTCGCGGATATTGCCGACGTTCAAAATGCTATATGCCGTGTCGCCTTATTCAACCGCTGTACGATAATTGTAGACCAGCTTATCCAGCGAAGTCGCCGCGACGAGGCGCGGCCCCGCCCCCCAGAACGCGACATGATAGTAACTGCCGTAGTCGCGGTCGGGCTGGCGTGCCGTATTGTAGAAATCATCCAGCATCATCTGCGATACCCCGTGATCGGAGAACACGATGATCGTGTTTTCAGGGAAGTCGAGATGACCACCCCCCATCAACTCGGAACCTTCCATCCACAGTGTTGATGTGGCGACGAAGTCATCGTGGCCCGTTACCCGCTTAACGATGTCGGCCTGTGTCTGGTAGGCATGGGAAATCAGCTTACCGCGATCTGCGTTCGACGGTGACACGTTTGGATCATGAACCCATACCGGGCGGTCGCCGCGTCCGCGCAGACCGAACTGCCAGATCACATCGCCGTATTGCGCCCATTTCCTGGCGTAATCGGTCCAGATTTGCACCCATTCATCGGGATGGTTAACGAACGACGCGGGGACTTCCTGCCCGCGTTCGCGCCAATAATTCTCCCAGCCGAAGTGACTCACCCCCATTGGCTCAACATGATGCTGCGACACCCACAGGCCGCGTTCGGTCGCCATGCGGACGAGATTCTCCTCCGCCGGGTTCATGATGTCGATAAACGAGGCCGGAATCACCAGATTTTGCCGCAGACGAAGCAGCGATTCGATGACGCGAGCCATCACATCCTGATGCGTTACCTGCGCGTAAAACGGATAGTCGATGTAGCGCTTGCCGCCGCCATTCAGCCATTCGGTGAGTAAGTCCTCGTCGTTGAGGAACCAGCCACGAAAGCGAAACGTGGGGGACTCGCTGTTGATGTCGAGCGTATCGAGCGATAGTGAAGTCCGCTTTTGAGGGGCATTATCCGTCCAGAAGTACAGTGGATCGACACCGAGAACGTTTTCGCACAGGTCGTATATCCCCCACATCGCGCCGCGTTTATCACTGCCGCAGATCAGCAGGTTTTCGGCGTTGTCGCCGTAGGTCCGCTGAATATAGCGCTCCTGTTCGCCATCGATGTCACTGCAATCGAGATTGTTGATCGCCAGCCACTCACGGAACACCGGGTTTTGCAGCGCCCCAACGACGATACAGCCTGTTTCCTCACGCGGCAGATAGCGCTTGATCGTCGGTGTCTGTGCGCCGACCCGCACCAAATCGGCGGCAAAATCTTCGACCGCATGACCGATACAAGCCTGTTCGTCCGCGTGAATATAAAGATCAGCGGTTAACTCCTGATTAAATAACAACATTTTGACTTCCTTAATTTCATTACGACGCGCTCATGGCGCGGGCACGCTCTGGCGTGAGTGCCGTCTCCGGTGACTTGTCGCTATAGAACGCCTCAATCTGATCGGCGAGACATTGCCAGCGCTGCTCGAATTCGATGGGCGCATTAGCGCGGTGCGGGGCCATCAGCACACGATCCGACTCGCGCAGGGGGCTATTTGCTGCGAGTGGTTCCTCCTCAAACACATCCAGCGCCAGAAAGACGGGGCGCGACTGTACAGCAGCGGTCATCGCCGCCTCATCGACCATCTTGCCGCGTGCGATGTTTACGAAGAGTGCGTCATCCTGCATCAACGCGAATTGTTCCGCGCCGACCATGTGATGGGTTTCCGGTGTATAGCCCCCGGCGAGGATGATGACCTCGCATTCAGCGAAGATGGTGTTGAGATCACGTTTCTGTACGCCCATCGCTTTCGCCTCTTCATCGCTGAGATGATTGGATCGAACAGAGATATCGTCTGTGAACGATCGCAAAATCTCTACGATGCCGCGCCCGATCAAACCGAGGCCAACTATACCCACACTGCGCTTGTGCAAAATGCGTGTACGTCCGAAGCGCATCCGGGGCCACGCATCGCCAGAGCGCATATAGTGATGGTAATTGTGAATTTGTGTCAACGCGGTCAATACCAGCGCCAACGTGTATTCAGCCATCGGGCGCACCCGCGACGGTCCAGTATGGATGAGTGTCAGCCCCTTTTCGAGCGCGTAGGTATCGGCAACGTTCTGGCGTGTGCCGCCATAGGTCGTGCCAACCAGCTCGAGTGACGTTCCCGCATCAAGGACAGCAGGCGTCACAATTTGCTCGCGAGAGAAGGGGACGATTAACCCCGTCTTGCCGTCAAGGTTGGCAAGAATAGCGGCTTCACTGGCGTCATCGACTTCAACAACCTCGATGTACTGCGCCATGCGCGTCTTCGCATCGGCATCAGGGATTTTGCACATAAATAGATAAACGGGTTTGCTCATGGCAGCATCGCCTCATTGCGCTTACATAGCTGAATCGCGTATCCCCAGGGATCGCGCAGCATCGTCAGGGTGTCTCCGGCAGGCGTCGTAATCGTATCGACGGCGATGGTTGCCCCGGCAGCCAGCAGGCGCGTTTTATCGCGCTCGTTGTCATTGGTGACGAACGCCAGATGCAGCAGCAATGGGTCCATTGACGCGTAATCCGGCACATTGACCGCTGGATTGTTGTAAATTTCGATGATCATGCCGCCGTTGCTATCCGCCAGAAAATGTGTGTACGGTTCTACGTCCATACTGCGAAGAACCTTAAAACCGAGGTGTTCGACATACCACGCCGCTACCGCTACCGGGTCCGCGACCTGTATTCCCATGTGTTCCACACGCATATCAGTCCCTTTGCTCTAGCGCGACATCCAGCCGCCGTCAACGTTAATGGTTTCGCCCTGCATGTAGTCACTGGCGGCAGACGCCAGAAACACGATACAGCCCTTCATATCGTCAGATGCACCCCAGCGTCCGGCGGGAATACGCGCCAGAATCGCGGCATTGCGGTTCTCGTCGGCACGCAGGGGGGCGGTGTTGTCAGTCGCCATATAACCGGGCGCAATCGCATTGACGTTGATGTTATGCGGCGCGAGTTCATTGGCGAGTGATTTCGTCACTCCGGCAATTGCATGTTTGGATGCGGTGTATGCCGGGACCGTGATTCCACCCTGATACGACAGCATCGACGCAATATTGATGATCTTGCCGCCACCTTGATCGCGCATGACCGTCGCCGCCGCTTTTGCGAGGAAGAACGCCGCCTTTAGATTGACCTGTAGCACGTCGTCCCAGTCACCTTCACTAAACTCAAAGATCGGTGCGCGGCGGATCGTCCCGGCGTTGTTGACGAGGATGTCCAGCCGTCCGAATTGACCTACAATCTGCTTGACCACAGCTTCCAGATCGGTGACGGACGCCGCCGTCAGATCAACGCCCATCGCATAGAATCCGCGCCCGGTGGCTTCAACGGCGGCGGCGGTTTCCGGTTGATCCGCTGTCGTGCTCAGTCCGGCGATATTGGCCCCAGCTTCTGCCAGACCAACTGCCATTGCCTGTCCCAATCCGCGCCGCGAACCCGTCACCAGCGCGACTTTGCCGTCCAATTTAAACGCATTTAGAATGCTCATGTTTTCGTCTTTTTCACGCTTTCAGGTTGATCATGGCTTTCATAAAGTTCGCGCCGCCTTCGATCTGCTGGAATACGTCCTGTAGATCACCCAATGGGCGCACGGTACTAATCAGCTTATCCAGTGGCAGCACGCCATCTGCCGTCAGTTGAATCGCCTTGTCGAAGTCTTCCGGCTCATAGACGCGTGCGCCGATCAGCTTGAGTTCGCGCCAGAAGAAGCGGAACAGATTGACCTCGGTCGGCTGTGCGAAAATGGCGACCATCACGATCCGCCCGCGTGTGCGTGCAATCTCTGTCATGACCGTCGCACCGGCCTTGCTGCCCGATACCTCGAACACGACATCTGCGCCTGCGCCGCCGGTGCGGGCTTCGACCAGTGCGGGCAAATCGTCCTGCGTCGGGTTCACCACATCGAAGCCCAGTTCGCGGGCCAGATCGAGGCGGAATGACGTGACTTCGGAGATCAATAC
>DAOTXA010000236.1:0-15393 GCA_034435595.1 Anaerolineae bacterium
ACATTGACCACGACCCGCTTGGACGCGGTTACTTCGCGGCGATTCGCCAGCCATGGGACGCCGCCGTTCAGCCCTTTAAACTGGCGAACACGATCCTTTCACAAAGCAATGCAGAGTTCATCGCCAATAACGAAGCATATCGCATCAAGCAAACCGGGCCGGAGTGCGTGCGCGTCTATACACGAAAAGTCATCTTCGAGGCGCGGTATGTGCTGCTATGTACCAACGCCTATTCGCCGCGCCTGCATTCGTATTTTGCCGGTAAAGTGATTCCTACGCGGGCACAGTGCCTCGTCACCGAACCGCTGAAGTCGCCAGTTTTGGATACTTGCGGCTACAGCGACTACGGCTATATGTACTATCGCATGACCTTCGACAAGCGCCTGTTGATTGGTGGCGGGCGCAAACAGAACAAACCGCTGGAAAACGATACGACCGAGGACCGGGTCACCGAGCCGGTGCAAGCGGTGCTGGATGCATATCTGCGCGAGCGCTTCCCCGACGTGACGGTTCCGGTAGCGCGACGATGGGCGGGGATCATGGGTTTTTCGGTGGATGGCCTGCCGCTGGTCGGCACGCTGCCGGATGCGCCACGAATCGGGTTCGCGGTTGGATTCACCGGTCACGGGCTGGCGATGGGGGCAGGTTGTGCGGAACGTGCGGTCGGATTGCTGCTGCAAGGCGCGTCTGCGGGCGCGGTCGATGCGAAAAGGCTGGCGAAAGAGTAAACACGTTATTAATTGCCGGGGCGATTGTGAGAATCTACGAGGAGAAATGAAGAAATCGTGTGCGCGGTTGGCGATCACGAACAAATTGCGTTGGGGCTGCCTCGCTTGTCCCATTATCTGGCCCTGGCTTTGCCTTTTTTACCTTGCCCTCTCCGCTTTTCCCCGGTGGGGGCGTGTGGGACATTGTGGTATACTCTGCGCCTACTTTGATGGCTAAATATCCTGGCAAGGATACGTGGCACAGATGCCGCGTGCCCGCTGCCGGAACCATAAGTGGGGAAAACGTATGACTTCGAAACCGCAGGGGTCGCGGCGTCACGAGGTATTAACCTGGTCGGATGTAGACAAACTGGTTGACCTGCTGGTCCCGCAGCTACAGGGGTTCGGCCCGTATGATGCGATGGTGATGATTACGCGGGGCGGCATTGTCCCCGGTGGGTTGCTGGCAGAAGCACTTGACATCCGGCATGTGCTGACCGCCGCCGTTGACTTCCCGGCGGATGAAGCGTCTACACTGATGGCGTGGCCCTCGTTCCTCCAATTCCCCTCAGCAGATTTGCTGGCTGGTCGCCGCACTTTGATTATCGATGATGTATGGGGCAGTGGGCGCACCAGTACCGCCGTGCGTGGGCGCGTAGAAGCTGCCGGGGCCGACCCCGTTACCTGTGTGTTTCACTATAATCCCTATCGCTCGTTGTTTAGCAAAGCAGAGCCAGATTTCTATGCCGCAGTGACCGACGCCTATATCATTTACCCGTGGGAAGTCGATCGAGGTTTGCGCGGTTTTGGGATGCGCAGCCCGCAGCGCGACCCGGAACTCAGTTGATCTGCTCGCAGCATGAATAAAGGATTAATAGTGCATAAACACGGGGTGAATTGTGAAGGAATGCGTAAATTAAAACTCGAATAGTTTCTGGTGACCATAGTGCGTTTTCTGCTATAATTGCAATATCGAAAGGTTTGTATCCGGTGCAGTTGTAAGATAACCGCTCAATGGGTTGTCTTATTCATACCTGATCGCAACCGACTTATATCTTGTAGCTGCATATAACGCAAAGATATACTCGAATCAATATAATAAGAGTATGGTTTGCCGATATGTCGCACAGATTTCTTGTTCTTGGTTTGCTTTCTGAACGCCCCATGACCGGCTATGACATCAAAAAACATGTGACGGGCACGTTAACCGCCGTCACCAACGCGAGTTATGGGACACTTTACCCGACGTTGCATAAATTGTTGACCGAAGGTGCCGTCGCAGTTCAAGAAGTCCCCCAGAAGGGACGACCATCGAAGAAAGTCTATCGGATCACCGATCATGGTCGGCATGAGTTGGAGACATGGCTGAAGCTACCGGCAGCAGCCGACCAGGTCAGGCGCGAGTTTTTACTCAAACTCTACCTGGCGAAGGACTTGTCCTCTCAACATCTCCTGAAGCTCATCTCGACCCGGCGCGACGAAATCGAAGCGACTTTGCAAACCTTACGATCAGAAAAAGACGGTGTGAGCAATCCCTGTCAGGCCTGGGTGGTGGATTACTCACTCTCACTTTGTGAGGCCGAGATTGATTGGTTGCAACAACTCAAAGACCAGATCGGCGCTGCATGATCGACCGCCACACGGCGCGAACATACAGCTAGACACATTGACATAGGATTTCAGCCAGGCGCGAACAAGAGTAGAACATACTCCCTGCGCCGTTTTGCTTTTTTGCACTCAATGCACAACATTGGATAGCGAGAATGGGTACGGAACAATTATCGGAATTTGAACGGCTACTGGATGATCCCAGTTACTCCCCGACTCTGCCGCGACGTGGCGAGATTCGGACGGCGGTCATTTTGGAAGTCAAAGAACGCGAAATCATCGTAGATTTGAACGCCAAGCAAGACGGCATCGTTCGCTCAGAAGACCTGGAACGGCTCGACGATCAGTTTCGCAGCAGTCTTAAAAACGGTGAAGAGGTGCCAGTCTACGTGCTGAACCCGCGTGATCAAGACGATAACCTTATCGTCTCGATCAATATGGGCTTGCAGCGTTATGACTGGGATGAAGCCCGCAAACTGCTGGAAAGCGAAGAGGTCACCGAGGTGCGCGTTACCGGGCACAACCGGGGCGGTATTCTGGTGCGCTGGCGTCGTCTGGAAGGCTTCATCCCCAGTTCGCATTTGACCTCGGTGCAGCCTGCCGCAGATCGCCGCGAGGCATGGAACCAATTGATCGGCAATGAGTTGATCGTCAAGGTGATCGAAGTTGATCAGGACCGCCGCCGTCTTATCTTCAGCGAGCGCGAAGCACAGCGTGAATGGCGTGCGCAGCAAAAAGCGCGTCTGCTGGCAGAACTACAGGAAGGTGATGTCGTGCGCGGGACCGTTACCGGCCTGCGTGACTTTGGCGCGTTTGTCAACCTGGGCGGGGCCGATGGCCTCATCCATGTTAGTGAACTGGCGTGGCATCGCGTGGATCATCCGCGTGACATCCTCAAAGTCGGTGACGAAATTGACGTGTATGTCCTCAACCTCGACCGCGAGTCAAACCGGATCGCTCTTAGCCGCAAGCGCCTGCTGCGTGACCCGTGGGAAGATGCGTCTTCGCGCTATCACGAAGGCCAGTTGGTCGAAGGTAGCGTAACCAACGTGGTGGACTTTGGCGCGTTTGTGGCGCTGGATAACGGCCTCGAAGGGCTGTTGCACCTCAGTGAAATGGGCGACGGCTCGCTGAAAGAACCGCACTCTTATGTGCAGAAGGGTGATCGTCTGAGCCTGCGCATCAGCCATCTTGAGCCGGAAAAGCGGCGTGTTGGCTTTACGCAGCGCTGGGGCACAGATGCCGCCGACGGTGTTGAAGCCGCCGATGGTGATAGCGACGCAGCGCCACCCGCTGCTGCCGAGCCTGTCGATGAAGTTGTTGATGAGATCGACGAAGACGACATTCCGCCGGCCAGCGACAACGAGTAAGGCCGCTGTACATCATCACAATAGAACAAAAACTTTCGCCCGAACCACACTTTTTAGCCGGTTCGGGCGTTCGGTTTTATTCAGATGGCGATTTTTCTTTTGCGCAAAAAGGCACATTCCCGTTGACAAACCCATTTCTGACCAGTATACTTTCCTGCGATCTTAAGGGAGGGTAAAGCATCCCCGCGTGATGTCCGCAGGGCGATGTTAATCTGTCAGTGTCGTATTTTCGAAATCATAACGATTTTCAATGTCGCTCGGTAACCGTGCGCTCTTGCCCGGTTGACCGGGTTTTTGTTTTGTCCGGCCCCAAAGATCACAACAACAAATATCCGTTGGGGAGTGTTTTATGATGCAAGTGGATACGCCGGAAGCAGTTTCCGGTGAAATGGACTTTGCCGCATTGCTAGAAGCGTCCTTCGCGCAGGACAATCTGGAGCGTGGCGATACTGTTACAGGCGAAGTGCTGGCAGCCGATAGTCAGGGTTTGATCGTCGGCGTGACCTCCAGCCGTGACGGGTTCGTCTCGCGCCGTGACATCGAAAAATTGGGTCGCCAGCCAGAAGATTTCACCATCGGTGACGAAATTGATGTGACTATCCTGCGCACCGAAGACGACGAGGGCAACCTGATTCTGTCTGTCGCGCAGGCTGCACAAACCGAGGATTGGAAGAAGGCCGAAGCGATCATGGAAGGGGATGATACCTGGACCGGCGAAGTCGCTGATGCCAATCGCGGTGGTTTGATCCTCATCTTCGGTCACCTGCGTGGTTTCGTCCCCGCCAGCCATGTCGCCGATTTGCCGCGTGGCCTCAACGAGGACGAGCGCCGTAATCACCTGAACCGCTTTGTCGGCAAGCCGATAGAGGTCAAGGTGATCGAGGTTAATCGCAAGCGCCGCCGCCTGGTCTTCAGCCAGCGCGAAGCCCAGCGCGAAACCCGCGACGCCCGTAAGGAAATGCTGCTGGCGGAATTGCAGGAAGGCGAAACCCGCGAAGGTGTGGTCAGTGGCCTGCGTGACTTTGGCGCGTTCGTTGATCTGGGCGGAGCCGACGGCCTCATTCACATTTCCGAACTGGCATGGCATCGCGTCCGTCACCCATCCGAAGTGATCAACGTCGGCGACAAGGTCAATGTCTACGTGCTGCGCCTGGACGAAGAAGGCCGCCGCATCGGTCTGAGCCTCAAGCGTCTACAGCGTAACCCGTGGGATATGGTTGAAGACCTGTATCACGTCGGTCAGTTGATCGAGGGCGTGGTATCGCGCACAGCACAGTTCGGCGCGTTTATCAGCCTTGATCCCGGTATCGAAGCGCTGTTGCACGTCAGCCAGATCAGCGACAAGGACGCCCCGGCAGACGCTGGCGACGTGATCCGCGAAGGTGAGCGCCTGCTGATGCGCGTCATCAGTGTAGAACCGGACAAGCAGCGTCTGGGCCTCAGCCTCAAGGAAGTGACGAAGGAAGAACGCGAGCGCTGGGACGAGCAGAAGGCCGTCCGCCTTGCTGAAGCCGAAGAATCCGTCGAAGAAGAAGAAGGCGAAGAAGAAATCGAAGGCGAAGTAAAAGCAGAAGCAGTCGAAGCAGTCGAAGCAGAAGCCGCCGAAGCAGAAACAGAAGCCGCCGTCGCCGAATAGCTCGGCGCGTAAGATTTCACATCAATTCAGCGTCTAGTTTAATGGGGTCACCCACATAGGTGACCCTGTTTTAATGCCAAAGCACCCGCCTCGTCCGGCATGGACCGTCTTGCAGACGCGCAAACGCATTGCACTGCATCTGGACAATCCAGCGGGCTATGCTAAGATTGTGGCATATTAAGCGGAGGAATACTGTCGTTGACAGCGCAACTGCCTTCCGGGGCGCTTCCTTCCACACATCGACCAAAACCTAGCCTTTGTGGGAAGGGGGTGAGACAGCATGGCATCGGTGAAACTGAAACCGAATGAATCGCAGGACCAGCTTCTGCGTCGTTTTCGCAAGAAGGTGACGAACGCGGGGATTCTGAGTACGGTGCGCCGCAAGCGGTGGCACATTTCCAAGAGCGAACTGCGCCGTATCGAGAAGAAGAAGGCGATCCGCCGGACCCGTCGTCGCGCACGCAAGCAGCAAGGCCGGTAAAAATCGGTTGAATGCGGAAAGTGTAAAGACGAAAGCGCGTCACGAGCAACTAATCGTTTCGCCCTTCGACTTTTGCTAATTCGCTGAAAACCTGTTATCGGCACTAAAGCCAACGCGAACCATTACGCGACCATTTTCCGCCACTGCTGTATACTGGTAGTGGCGGTTCCAATCCAGTAACCTGCACCTGCCGGTTCGCCAAACCCGGCGCGTGCAATCCAGTTGATTTTGACTCAGTAAGGAGACACATGGCGAAGCAGACAGACGATAAGATCGAAGTAGAAGGTACGGTCACCGAGGCCCTGCCGAATACGCAGTTTATGGTCGAACTTGAAAACGGTCACAAAATCCTGGCTTATCTTTCCGGCAAGATGCGCAAGTACTACATCCGCATCGCGCTTGGCGACCGCGTTAAGGTCGAGATGAGCACCTATGACCCCTCTCGCGGGCGCATTGTTTATCGCGCACGCGACGGTTACGGCGGACGCTCTAACAGCTAGCACACGCTAGTTGATCGGGCGTGTCCGGCGTCCACCGCCGCCGGACCCATCCTGCCGTTGCCAGTTGGGGCCAAATCCCAAAGGCAACATGCCACAAAAAACCCCTGACCGGCACGAATCACGGTTCCGGTTGTTTTTGTGTTGACAGGATGCTGGTTCTTCCAGCGAATGCCCATTTTTTGTAAACTCACCTGGCAGAAACGACCTGCTCCCGCTTAGCGACAGCAACCAGCGACTAAAACCCACTC
Organism: Anaerolineae bacterium; assembly: GCA_034435595.1. Taxonomy (GTDB): domain Bacteria; phylum Chloroflexota; class Anaerolineae; order Aggregatilineales; family Phototrophicaceae; genus JAVJSU01. The sequence continues at coordinate 6,551 of DAOTXA010000236.1, forward strand.
ACGAAAGACGTTAAGCCTCTGGCTTCTTGCCCCAGTGGACCGCCATCGTGCCGAACATGAACAACTCGTAGCCAACATCCACAATTCCGGCAGCGTGCATGAGATCGGCGAGTTCGTCGGGCGTTTTAAACGCCTGTGTCGATTCTGGCAGATACTGGTAGGCGTCCGCGCCTTCCGACCCGGCAATCAGCCGCCCCAACAGCGGAATTCCATAGCGCAGATGCAACATGATAAACGGGTACAGCAGATTCTTCTTCGGCGGTGAACTGTCGAGGATGACAATGCGCCCGCCCGGTTTCAGCGTTCGCACCTGTTCAGATAGCGTGCGCGGAATATCCGGCACATTGCGCACCAGATAGCCGGAAGTCACCGCGTCGAACGACTCCGCCGGGAAGGGCAGATTCAGCGCATCCGCGCCTAACCAGTCGATGCTGCCGCCCATCGGCAAGGTCTGACCGACATGCATCATCGGCATGGCAAAATCCGCGCCGATGACGTGGGCGGATGGCGTTTGCCTGCGTGCTTCAAACGCGATATCCCCGGTTCCGGTGGCAATATCGAGCATGGTCTGACCCGGTTTTAGCGCTGCCTTCTTGACGACAAAGCGCCGCCAGCGCATATCCTGACCGAGTGTCATCACGCGATTCATCAAATTATAGCGCCGGGCGATGCGCCCGAACATATTCTGTACGTACTGCGATTTGGCTTCGCCTTGAAGCTGGTGAGTCATGGATTGAGTACTCGCTTATGAATGATCTTGTAGCCAGTAGCTTTTTGCTTTTAGCTAAAAGCAAAACCCTCAATGATTGTGATCGGGTCGCATTCTTGCCGCCCGTCTACTAAGAAGAAAATCATTTTTCAAACCTGAATGCGCCATGTAATCCTATAATTACTCGCAAGTGCTTGATTTAGAAACACAGCGTTGACTGACCGGATAACAAGCTAACAGCTAAGAGCGTGTATGTAAATTGATTTACAAACACCCTTTAAGAACCAAACGCTCACAACCCGTACTCCCGCCAGCGAGCGCTGATGCGATCCCCCATATCTGGTGCGACGACGACAGGAGACGTCGCTTTTCGTGTGGCGTCAACGGCGATAGAACCGCCTGCGTCCACTGCATACGGGCTGATCTCACCCGATTGCACGCGCAGATCGCGCCGCCAATCGATGCTGCCAAGCGCCTGCGTCACCAATGCGTTGAGGTCGTCAAGCGGCGAATCTGCATCCACAGTGACGACATGCAGCCCCGGCACAGTATCCCACACGCGGCGGATCACGCCAGCGGCGGATTCGTCACCCTCTACAGCCACAACCGCCACACATCCGCCGAACATGCGCCAGCGCGGACCAAGTACGTTATCCAGCATCGCCGTGTCGATTGTCGGGGACATCAGGCGTGACTCGCGTCCCGGTTTACGGGTGGCGTCAATGCCGAGTTTGCCGCCAAATCCGCTGTGCAGCGCTGCCGGGTCCGCCGGGTCAAGGGGACCGTCTGCTACGACCAGGTCGCGCCGGAAATCGACCGTTTCCACCATACGCGCCATCACCGCCGCCGTATCGTGGACGTTTACGTCTGCATCCAGCACCACGACCGTTTTAACGCCGGATAACTGACCGAGTCCCCACAGGCCATGCATGACCTTGTGTGCGCCACCTGCGAAACGCTTTTCGATGCTGACCAGCGCCAGATTTCGGAACGCGCCCTCGTCCGGCAGGTTGATATCGCACACTTCGTCCAGCAAAATCCGTAACACGGGCACAAGCAAGCGTTCGATCGCCTTATATGCCCAGGGATCACCACCCGGCGCGGGTCCGGGCACGCTGACAGGCAGCACCGCGTCCTTGCGCTGCGTGATCGCCGTCACCCGCATGACGACGTGCGATTCGCCGCGTGCGTACATGCCGCTGATGTCGCCATATGTGCCACCGTTGTAGGTAGTCGTCGGATCGAGGACGCCCTCAATCGCAAATTCGGCATCCGATGGCACGCTGACCATCTGTGAGACGCCGTTGGCAAACGCGACCGGACGCCTTCGCAGCCATCCTGCCAGCAGATAAGGGTCGATTTGCCGGGGACGCGGGGCCGCCGCACACCACATTGCCGCCGGGTCACCGCCCAGGACGATCGCCGCCGGGAGTGGGTCGGCGCAGTGACAGTCATCCAACCAGCTTAAGGCCCGTCGCGGGATGCCGAGCGTGCCATCTTCGCGGATTTCAACACGCGCCAGTGAGACGCGCCGCGTGCCCGTCGCTTTGTCGCGGGTGATGACCTGTGCCATCGTCAACGCAGGTGATGCGTCTTGCGACCAATAGCGCGGAACCGGTAGCTTCCGCACATCCGGCGCGTCATGCTTGATTTGCTGCACCAGCGGGTTGCTCACGGCGCGTTCTGCCCCGCCCATGCTGCGGATTGCGCCCATCAATGCGCCGCCCTGACTCAGCAGGCCGTTCAGGTTGCCGGGAGTGGTTGCGTTTAATAATGCAGATAGTTTGCGGCGCGGCTCGTCCAGATCATCGACGCCCAGCGCCCACGCCATGCGTTTTTCTGTGCCCAACAGGTTCGTCACCACCGGGATGTCAAAGCCGTCCACGTTATCGAACCACAGCGCGACATTACGCCGCCCGGTGCGCTGGGCGACACGCTGCGTAATGGCGGCGATCTCCTGATCGACGCTGACCGGCGCTTCGATGTAGACGAGGTCGCCGCTTTGTTCGAGGCGGATCAAGAACTCGTCGAGATGGCGATAGGGCATGGTAGTGACTCACTGTTTATGATGTTCAGAACTTCATGAACACAGTATACATGAGTTTGTGCCGTTCGTCACGAAGTATTCTGTGAGGGAATACAGGCGCAGGATCATAAGGATGCGGGCAAAGAGCATAATGCAAAGACGCAGAGGCGCAAAGTCATGCAAAGGATACCACCGGAGAACAAGCCAATCGCTGCCAGAACCTCGAAAACGTCGTACAATGACCAACACAGTTACAGATGGGGGCGTTCAATGATCATTGATGAAGTCTACGAAAATTTATACGTCAGCGGGATTATCGCGGTGCAGGCGCAGGATGTCGTCTATGTCGAAGGCGTGCGTGCGGTCGTGCGGTTGGACAGCGCCTTCCGCCAGCGCGGTCACTGGGACGACCGTTTCACCGTACTTGATCTGCCGATGATGGATGGCGAACTGATTCCAGATGGTTATATTGAGCAGGTGACACGCTTCATCAAGGAACAGCACGACGCGGATAAACCCGTTCTCGTCCACTGTGCGATGGGGATGAGCCGCTCGGTCAGTATGGCGATGGCGTATTTGATCGAATATGAGGGTATGTCGCTGCCGGAGTCGTTCCAGACGGTGCGCGAGGGGCGCGTCGTAGCGCATCCACACGAGCAAATGCTGCGCTCGCTGGTTGAACACTACGATCTACCGTATGGCATGGACGAGATCAATGGCACACAGTTTTTATCGCGGCTGGCGAGCGAGTGAGCCAGACAGCGCTGCTTAACACAAAAGGGCGACTCAATTGTGTCGCCCTTGAGGGAAAGAGGATCAGATAGGGATTGTCGCCTAGCCGCCGCGTGTGGGGGCGTAGTCTTCAATTGGCGAATCGACATCCATCACACTGCATTCACCGATGATTTCGGTCACATAGCTGGCTCTCACATAACCGAATTGACCGGTAAATTCGTCCCCATGACCGTGTTTTGGCAGTAAATAAAAGGCTTGCGGCCCGTTCATCACGATCCCCATCGCCGTATGCAAATCATACTCCAACACGTTGATGATGGGCGAGAGGACCGTCGGCTGCGCATAGACTGGCGTGTGAAACGGCTTGATGGCCTCCACATAACAGCCATGTGGGTAGAAGCTGGCATTGGCCTTGCCCGCACCCACCACAGACACAATCAGCAGTGTCAGGACGGTAAACAACATAAAAATTCGTTTCACGGTGTTGCGCTCCTTCATGTAAATCAGACGATGGCCTCAGTATATGGATTCATCGCCTAAGAAGCGCTTAACAGGAAAACACGTTGTATTATTCCGGCCTGCGTGCCTCAATCGCCACCCAATCGCCCTGTGTGCGACGGTTGAATGGTTCGAGTCCCGTTTTGCGCAGGGCCGCTTCCACGTCGTCGGCCTGTGTGTTGATGATACCGCTAAAGATCGCCCTGCCGCCCGGTCGCACCGTCTGACCAAGTCCGGCCTCACACATGGGGATGATGATTTTCGCCAGAATGTTGACCACTACCAGATCAAAGCGCCGAGCCGACGCCAGCACACTTTCGAGGCTGCCCGTCTGCGCGGTGATTTTATCCACGACGCCGTTTTGTTCGATATTCTCAATCGCGGCTTCGATGGCGACCGGATCGTTATCCAGCGCCAGCACATCGACCGCGCCCAGTTTAGCGGCTGCAATCGCCAGAATCCCCGAACCCGTACCCAGATCAAGCACGCGGATGCCGTGCCGGGTCAGCGCCTCGACAGACTCTAAACATAGCTGCGTGGTGGGATGTGTACCTGTGCCAAAGGCCATGCCCGGATCAAGTGCGATGACCACGTCGTCGGGTTGCGCGTCGATTTCCGTCCACTGCGGGCGGACGATGATCCGTTGCCCGATGCGAACGGGGTGATAGTGCTGCTTCCATGCGTCGGCCCAATCCGTCTCCTTGACGAGTTTATAGACAGGGTCTGGCATGGGATACATCATGTTCATGTGACCGAGCGCGGTTTCTAGCTGTTGTTTGGCCTCGTCTGCACGCTCGTCATCGGTGAAATAGGCGCGGACGGTCAGGCTTTCCGGCGGTGGGACTTCGTCGGGGTCCCAGCTATCGGGCATGATGCCGTTTTGCTCCACGCTTACGCCCTGATGCCCGTATCGCTGCAATAACTCGGCGACGGCTTCTGCGGCCTCACCATCAACGACTAAGGCGACTTCGATCCAATCCATGGGGGTTTGCTCCTGAAACAGACAAAGGGCACAGCCTCAATATTCGCGTTAATTTATGAAAACGAGCCGCAAGAATTGCGGCCCCAGCAACGCGCTTGACTCGTGGCGGTGCGATTATTCGCCCGCAAAGAAATCCATGACACGGCCCATGAATCCGCGTCCATTGGCCTGCGGTTGCACTTCACTGCCGAGTGTATCCGCCAGTTGCTCGAACATCTCGCGCTGATCATCTGTGAGTTTGGTTGGAATGCCGACGTTGATCGAGATTAACTGGTCGCCGCGTCCGGCGTTGGAGCCATCGCTGCGCAAACGGGGAAATCCGCGCCCACGCAAACGGAACACCTTACCGGGTTGTGTTCCACCGGGGATGGTGAGTTCGACATCACCGTCAACCGTCGGCACGACGACTTTATCGCCCAAAGCGGCCTGCGCGACGTTGACTTGTAGCTCCATGAGGATATCGTTGTCACGGCGCATAAAGTAGGCGTGGTCTTCTACGTCAATGACGACGTAGAGGTTGCCGTTGGGTGCGCCCGGTTCGCCGACATCGCCCTCGCCGCGCACCTGAATTTGCAGGCCCTCGCGCACACCGGGCGGAATCTTGACGTTGAGCGTGGTTTCTTTCAACAGGCGACCACTGCCATCACACTGACGGCAGGGCGTCTCTACGATCTGGCCCTTACCGCCGCACTGCGGGCAAGGCGTCACGCGGACCATTGATCCGAGAAACGTTTGCTGGACCGAGCGCACTTCGCCAGAGCCGGAACAGGTCGGGCAGGTGGTCGATGTTGTGCCCGGTTCCGCACCGTCGCCCTCGCAGCGATCACACTGTTCAAGGCGCTTAAAGGTAATCTCTTTTTCGAGGCCAAAAACGGCTTCTTCAAAGCTGACCGTGACATTGACGCGACGGTCGCCCCCGGCAGCCGGTCCACGACGACGCCCGCCGCCTGTGCTGCGCCCGCCGAAGTTGTTGAAGAACTCCTCGAAGATTTCCTCGAATCCGGCGAAGCCCTGTCCTGCACCACCGACGCCACCCGGTCCACTGACCCCGGCATGACCAAAGCGGTCATAGGCGGCACGTTTCTGATCGTCGCTGAGAACTTCGTAGGCCTCGTTGATCTCTTTGAAACGTGATTCGGCGTCTTGCTCCTCGCTGACATCGGGATGCCATTTGCGTGCTAGCTGCCGGAACGACTTCTTGATATCGTCTTTGTTGGCGCTGCGCTGAACGCCCAGCACCTCATAGTAATCTCTTGGCATTTGCTGTACTCATCTCCGACCGAACAGCGTGTAGTTTGTCCCAGAACCCGATTTTACGCATGTCCTTATGTATGTAAGGACACGGCACATCACAATAAGCACTCAGAAAAATGTGGCATTATGATTTTGACAACTGCGGGCTGCAAGAATGCAGCCCCTACTTACAAATGCACGCAGGGGACGCACTTTGCGACCCACCTGTTTAATTAAAACACGATGACGACATTCTGGCGATTGACTGCCACCCCTACAAATACGAACGTTAAATCGTCGCAGGTAGGGGAGGCGTTCGCTTATGCGTCGGTGAACTCTGCGTCCACCACGTCTTCGTCGTCTTTGCCGCTGCCGTTATCCGAGCCAGGTGCATCCCCGTTGGGGGCTTCGGGTCCGCCGTCAGGACCGGGGGCCGCCTCACCGGGCTGCTGGTACATCGAACCGCCCAGCGTCTGGATGTGCTGTGTTAGCCCCTCGACGGCGGCGTTCAGGGCGGCGATATCGCCACCTTCCTGCGCCTGAGTCTGTGCAGTGCGCACCGCTTCGATACGTTCTTTTGTCTCGGTCTTAGCGTCTTCGGGCAGCTTGTCGTCATGCTCGCGCAGCAGCTTTTCTGCGCTAAATACGGCGCTTTCCGCCTGATTGACCGCTTCCGCGACTTCGCGGCGCTTGGTGTCATCGTCGGCGTGGGCCTTCGCCTCGTCTACCATCTTCTGAATTTCTTCTTCTGCTAGGCCGCTGCTGGCGGTGATGGTGATCTTCTGTTCGCGCCCGGTGGCCTTATCGACCGCGCTCACGTTCAGAATACCGTTGGCGTCAATGTCGAAGGTGACTTCGATCTGCGGGACGCCACGCGGTGCGGGCGGGATACCGTCCAGAATGAACTTGCCGAGTGATTTGTTATCCTGCGCCATGGGGCGTTCACCCTGCACAACGTGGATTTCGACCTGAGTCTGGCTGTCGGCGGCGGTGGAATACACCTGACTTTTGCGCGTCGGAATCGTGGTATTGCGCTCAATCATCGCCGTCGCCACACCGCCGAGCGTCTCGACACTGAGACTGAGCGGGGTCACATCTAGCAGCAGAATACCTTTTTCCTCGCCAGTGAGGACGGCAGCCTGAATCGCCGCGCCCTGTGCCACGACTTCATCGGGATTCACGCCCTTGGTCGGAGCCTTGCCGAAGAACTTTTCGACCGCTTCTGGAATGGCGGGCATACGCGTCATACCACCGACCAGAATCACCGCGTCGATTTCACTCTTTTGCAAGCCTGCGTCCTTGAGTGCCTGTTCCACCGGCTTAATCGAACGGCTGACAAGGCTGCTGGTCAGGTCTTCCAGCTTGGCGCGGCTGAGTGTCATGTTCAGGTGCTTGGGACCGCTGGCATCTGCCGTGATAAACGGAAGCTGAATATCGGTGTTCAGGGTGCTGGAAAGCTCAATCTTGGCTTTTTCTGCCGATTCCTTCAAACGCTGGAGCGCCTGACGGTCGCCGCGCAGGTCGATGCCCTGTTCCTTCTTGAACTCATCCGCCATCCAGTCAATGATGACCTCGTCGAAGTTGTCGCCACCCAGATACGTATCGCCGTTGGTAGAGCGGACTTCAAATACGCCATCGCCGACTTCGAGGATGGAAATGTCGAAGGTACCACCGCCGAGGTCATACACGGCGATGATCTCGTTTTTACTGTTATCACCCAGACCGTATGCGAGGCTGGACGCGGTTGGTTCGTTGATGATACGCAGCACTTCAAGTCCGGCGATGCGGCCTGCGTCTTTGGTAGCGTTACGCTGGCTATCGTCGAAGTAAGCGGGGACGGTGATAACGGCCTTGTCGACTGGCTCGCCCAGATAGGCTTCGGCGTCTGCCTTGATCTTTTGCAGCACCATTGCCGAGACTTCTGGCGGGCTGTAGCTTTTATCGCCCATATGCACGCGGACATCGCCATTTGGCGCTTCGGTCACCTGATACGGCACGCGCTTGACCGTCTCTTGCACCTGCTTGTCCTTGAACTTGCGGCCCATAAAGCGCTTGACGGAAAAGATCGTGTTTTCCGGGTTGACGACCGCCTGATTGCGGGCCACCTTACCGACGAGGCGCTCGTCGTTTTTGGGGTTGATGGCGACCACTGACGGGATCAGTCGCCCGCCTTCCGCCGACGGAATGACGGTCGGTTCGCCGCCTTCCATCACAGCAATCACCGAGTTGGTGGTGCCGAGGTCAATACCGATAGTTCTACCCATGATTTCGTGTTCTCCATGTTGATGTTTGAAAAAGCGTTTGGCGATTAGCTATTGGCTTTTAGCGAAAACCCTGTCAGGGACATCCGGGCCTTGCATGTTGTTTTGCTCAAATCAGCCAATTCCATCGCGGTTGTCGATATACCCGGTCTGAAGCTAACAGCTAACGGCTGAAAGCTAACAGCTTAATTTGCCACCTTGACAATTGCCGGACGCAGCACGCGATCATCCGCCGCGTAGCCCTTTTGCAGGGTGGTGGTAACGTGACCGCTTTCGATCTCGTCGGAATCGTCGGTGCCGATGGCCTCGTGCCGGGTCGGATCAAACGGTTCGCCGACCGGGTCAATGGCGGTGATGTTGTGTTCATCCAACAGCTTGTTTAGCTTGTTGAGGATGAGT
>DAOTXA010000237.1:0-5802 GCA_034435595.1 Anaerolineae bacterium
GAACTGGCCTGGAGGTCGCGCAGCCGTTCAACCAATTGTTCTGTACGTGACTTGGACAACGGTGCTTTCTCCTGTTGCAATCCACCAGCTAAAGAACCTTGTGGCGTGCCTGTGCTGGCGTGAACCCTCCCAGGCGGGCCACAGACTGGTTATACTTCATAGGCTCCAATGAAAATTGTACCCTATCTTAGCATACAGTGCATAGCGGATGGTTAAGGAAATCGCCACTTTTCGACTATTCAAACCGAACGCTTGCGATTCTGGTGGAGAATCAGGCGGTTTTATTGGGAAAGCGTTGGGCAAGGTGGCGATGCAGAAATCACATGGTCAACGATGTAAACAGGGCAAGTCGCAAGATGTGCGGCTACTTGTATCCTAAAAATGTGCGTGACACCTGCTTATGCACATTTTCACAAAAAGGCCCCCGGCAGCACCGGGGGCAAAGTGAATGATCTATTGTGAGAGTTACCGTTTGCGTGGGGGCTATTCGCCGCCTTCGCTAAACGTTTCCAGATAGGCCAACACGTCGGCGATGTCCTGTACGCTCATCTGTGTGCCATAGATGGCGAGCATCTGTCCGCCACCCCAGCCAGGAGTAATGTAGGCTTCTGGCAGCACAATGCTTTCGACGAGGTACTGGATCGGATCATAGCCAGCCAGCGCCGCGTCTTCGAGGCGGATGCCGTGTGCGGCGTCCCATTTTTCGGCAGTCGCCGGACCGCTGACACCACCATTATGGCAGCCCGCGCAGCCGAGGATTGAGCCGGTTTCGGTTAGCGCCATACCAGCGTAAATCGCTTCACCGTTTTCAGCGTCGCCTTCGAGGTCGCCCAATTCGGCGAGAATTGCGTCTACATCGGTGCCGGCAGACTCACCGCCGCCATCTTCAGAACCACCGCCCAAACCGGGTACGATAGCATACTGACCAACGGCATTGGCATCGGCGACTGTCCAGTTATCACCCTTATCCCAGTTGAGGATGTAGTTGGTGAGGTCTTGAATCTGGTCATCGCGCAGCGGGCCGCCAGCGGTCTGTGCCCATGCCGCCATCTGGTTGCCGTTCCAGTAACTAATACTGGTTGGACGACCGTGGACGAGCGTGGTAAATACGAAGTTTTCCAGCGTACCGGGCCATGCAATCTGTGCGAGGCGGCTGGGTTCGTAGGCCAGCACGGTTGCGCCGGTCGGCGAGGTCGTGGTAGCAATTTCAGTGCCGTCCATTTCCAGCGGATAGCCACGCAGGATCGCAGGCTGTAGCTCGGTGGCGAGTTCTACGCGCTGGTCGATGAAGGAGGCCAGTTGCACCTGAATGCCTTCTTCACCGTTCAGGCGTTCGCCGATTTCTTCCAGACGGGCACGTACTTCGGCTTCGCGTTCTTCGCTGAGATTGGTTGCCAGCAGGCTGGCGAGTTCAAAGCGCTCGTCGCTGAGCGCGGCTTCTTCACGTTCCAGTGCGTCAATATCTATCACCGACGCCGCGAGGTAGTCATAGCCGAAGAAGTGCGGGCTGTTCAAACCGGGTGCGCGTCCGGCGATGCCACGCCCGTCTGTGCCGTGACAGGTGGAGCAGTTGTTGGCGAACAATTCTGCACCGCGTTCAATCGAGCGTGCGAGGTGCTGTTGCTCGAACGACGCCATACGTGCGTTCTCATTGATCGCCACCCATCCCACCAGCAGCATAATGCCGACGAACGTCACCAGACCCACCAGAATCCGGTTTTCCATTTTGTCGATGAGCATGCGTTCTAGCATACGGGTTTCATCCCTCTTGAGTTTGCAGCTTTTAGCAAATAGCTTTTAGCTTTTAGCTTCGTTTTCGCCGGATATGCGCATCTCGGCGCACCTGGCTAACTGCTAATCGCTAACAGCTTGCGGGGGCACGGTTGCCGCGCCCCCGGCGAAAGTTCTAGTTCATAAAGTACGCAGCGTCTTCGTGGATGAAGATATGGTCGCTGTACACGTTCCAGACCGGATTGCCGTTCTCGTCCAGAATCGGGATGATGTTCCCGTCATCGTCCAGACGCGGCTCACCGCCTTCAAGTTCGACCAACTGCCACGCGATCACCATATCCAGACGACGCAGGTTGCTCTGGTTGGTGGTGACGAGGACCGCGCCAAACCCATTATGGAGTTCCTGATCGTTCGCTTCCATCAGGTGCATGAACTCTTCCATCGCTTCAGTCAGTTCCGGCGATGTTTCTGGCACAGGCGTAAAGCGGAAGGTCGATATCGGGTTATGAACCGCAGCCATTTCCGCGTTCAGCAGGTCCAACAGCGAAACCTCTTCGATCGCGCCGACATCGGCGTTCATGCGCATGAATGTCTCAGATTCCAGTGATTCGTTCAATTCTGCCAGCAGCGCAGCTTGTTCGCTGTCATCGCCCTCAAACTGAACGGTCGCGTATTGACCGGGGGCTAGCTGATCAAACGGCACTGGCAGCAGAACACCCATTTTATTGTGTGCGGGTTCGTGCAGCAGTTCAAAGCCGATTTCACTTTCCGCCGAGGTCGAAACCCCGTATTCCGCCAGACCCATGTAACTGAGTACCGTAAACGCGCTAACGAAGAGCAGGCCAACGGTAATCATAAAGCGGCGGTTGGCATAACGGCGGCTTGGGGTCACGTCGAGATAAGGCATGACCGCAAAGAAGCCAATGACGATGGTGGGGAAGATGATGCCCCATAAGACTTTATCGCCCAGTTTCAACGCGCCCTGAATCCACAGGAAGTACCAGGGGGCGGTTGTGCCCAATGGCGTGACCTGCGGGTCTGCGTGGGCTTCTAGCGGCGCGTGATAGAACCAGACCGTTAGCATAACCATGATAAAGGTCGTGACGCCGATCCACATCAATTCGCTGGTCAGCACGTCGGGGATGAAGTACACACGCTTGTCAAGCGGGACGCGCTTGGCGGTGTCTTCGCCGATGTTCTCTTTTTGCGGCGGCAGGCTGTGCCCGTGGACGATTACTTTGTAGTAGTGGACGCCCGTAAAGACGAACAGCAGCGCCGGAACCGCGAGTACGTGCAGCAGATAGAAGCGCAGCAGACCGTTCGCGCCGATATCCGGGCCACCACGCAGCAGCAGGTTGAGGTTTTCACCTACGACTGCTGGCGGAGCCGCTTCCACCATTGAAGCGCCGATCGTCACTGCCCACAGCGCCAACTGGTCCCACGGCAGCAAATAGCCGGAGAAACTGAGGAAGGCCGTGGCAAAGAGCAGCACCACACCAGTAAACCACGTAAATTGTCGTGGCTTTTTATAACTGGCGGTGAAAAATGTTCGTAACATATGTAAGACGACGATCAAAACCATCGCCTCTGCACCCAGACGGTGCAGGTCGCGCATCAACTGGCCTAGCGGCACATTTGCCATGATGTCGAGCATGTTGCCATAGGCGACATCAGGCGACGGCGTGTACCAGATCATCAGGAACATGCCGGTCAGCGTTTCAAAAAACACGAAATAGGTAGATAGCCAGCCCAACCGGAAGGTGGGGTAAATCCCCGTCATATCACGGTGGAAATAGCTTGGGCGCATATGCAGCCAGAAACCATCTGCGTGCGGTTGCAAACGCGGATTCGGGCGGCGGCTGGGGTTTTCACCACGCAGCGCCTCACGAATATCCTGCACATTCATACCGGCAGTCACGCGTTCGACGACGTTATCCACGCCTTCATAGACCGCTTTCTTAAGCCCCTTCTCCTTCACATCATCCAGAAAGGAGGGGAACGGGAGTACGGACATTACTTTTCTCCTCGTAAGCCCATCAGTACAAAAAACAATTAGCCGAGTGTTGCACTGGTAATACGATTGCCCGTATCCACCGCAATTTCAGCAATTTCACGCCCCTCCAAGGCGATTGGAGCGCCACTTTCCCCGCTGTTGGTCACCATGTCACCGTTGTCAAAGGTAATGGTTACCGCAAAACGGTCGAGACGGCGCGGAGCCGGACCTTCGATATACCCGCCGTCCAGTTCAAACTTCGACCCGTGACACGGGCACTCAAAACGGCCATTGGTCGCCACCCATTTGGGCAGGCAACCGAGATGCGTACATACTCCATACAGCACCATGAAGCCTTCATCGGTGTTGGATAGCCAGAAACGACCTGCTGGTACGTTGAGCGGGGCCGTACCCGCATCGGGCAAGTCCTCAAGGTCGCTGCCAGCGAAGCGGAACACACCACCGAATTCGCCTTCTTTAAAGCGCGGTAACGCAAACCATACGAAAGCCGCTGTCGCCTGACCCAGCAACAAGGCCATCGATGCGCCCCAGATGTAATACAAAAATTCACGGCGGCTGGGACCGGCGACCTCCACCACCACTTCTTTCCGCTGTGACCGTTCTACAACGGCACTTGTGCTACCCTTAACGGCTGTCGCCATTGATACCCTCCGCGAAAACACGATAATCGCATTTGTTGCTCATTAGGAACTCATTTGATGATAGCAAAGTTTGCGCCATACACAACCGCAATTGAGACCTAAAGTGTTTAGAAATATGTCGTTAGTTTGAATCCTTTGTCGCCTGTAAAATATATCACAAGCGCCTAAAGGAGTCAAAATGCGGAAATGCGTGTATTCACGATCTTAAGGGTATGTCCGAACTTCTAACAGCTTCCTAAATGCAGCGCTAACAAATGGCACAGCACTCAAGTAATTTCCTCAGGCGAAAGTCTCCTCTGATGACGACTTCTTATACGCATGATCATTATTCCAGCGAGTCTACACGCTTTGAACCGGGAATCTGTAGGACGAAATCGGCCCCGAACGCCTGTGAGGGCGTCAGCGATCCGCTCAGTTTACGGTCGAGGACCTGTTCTACACAGCGGACGGCGGCGAGTTTGGTGAATTCGTAACCTTCAGCCGATTCCAGCCATGCCTGCGCAGATTCACCTTGATCGTTGCGTGCTTCTGCCCATATATAACCGGTCGTGCTGGCGCGTGCCTGCGCATCTGGCCCTTGAACGATAGCTTCGATCTGTCGTTTGATGAACTCGCGCAGCGGCTTTATGCGCATCATCACCGGAACGGTATCGCCCAATGTCGCCATATAGCGCACCATCGCCAGCGGATACACAAAGTAGGTGGTGATGTTCGGCACGCCGGTACTGCGATAGGCCGTAGAAATATCGCCCCAGGGGATAGCGAGTGTCTGGTAGGACTTGCCGTTGGAGAAGCGAATTGACTTCGTTGCCCCGCGATACGGCACTTTCACCAGTTCACCATCGCGCCGCGCCCGGTTACCATTCGGCAGCGCGTCTATGGTGGATTTAAGCGTGCCCGCGCTGGCGTTCGTGCCCATCGAAAGGCCGATATCGAGTTCGGTCGCATCCGGCAGCTTTGACGCCACATACGCCGCCAGACAGTCCGACGGTACCACATCGAAGCCGACACCGGGCATCAGCACAATCCCGGCGGATTTTGCCTCAGTGTCCAGATCAAACGCCCGCTCGAACACAGGCCATTCCCCGGTGATGTCGAGATAGTGTGTTTTGGTGTCGATGCAGGCACGCAGCATCGGCTCTGCTGTGTGGATGAAGGGTCCGGCACAATGTAAAATCAGTTCAATACCTTCGAGGTGATTGGCTGCATCTGCGACCGGGAACGCTCTCATTTCCAGATCGAACTGCTCCGCCACCGGACGCAGCTTATCCGCATTGCGCCCCGCGACCACCGGGCGGTGTCCGCGTGAGACGGCTTCTTCTACGATCAACGCGCCACTATAGCCATACGCACCGTAAATCATCCAGTTTGCCATGCAGTGCTTCCTGTCGATTTGACTCATGGCGGCAATTATAG
>DAOTXA010000238.1:0-32700 GCA_034435595.1 Anaerolineae bacterium
CAGCACTGACATCAAGGCCAATCGTGACATTGGCTGTATTCTCAGTCACGCTACCACCAGAAATCAATGCTTCAAAACTTAGTCCGCTACCACCAATTTCAACCTGCAAAGTCCCCAGTATTTCTTCAGGAACACGGTCACGCACTACTTGCTCGAACTGGAGTGTAAGTTCGTTGGTTTCGATAATGCTTGTAGATGCGGGTAATTCCACGCTGGCTAGAATTTGTGGTTCTCCAAAATTCGGCAAGAACGTTGATGGTCGTTGACCAAACAAGAATGCACCAAATCCTGCCGAGAAGATCGCCAAAGCAACGACAATCGTTATTGTTACCGGGTTAGCTAAGGCAAGCCTCAGTATGGGAGTATAGAAGCGAACTAGCCAGAAATCCTCATCTTCGTCAGGCATATCATCCAGCGAGACGAAAATATACGCCAGTGCAGGTACTACGGTGACGGCTGCAATGAAGGATCCTGCTAGTGCATATGTCACTGCCAGGCCAAAGGGTAAGAAGAAGGCTCCGATGATACCCCCAGTCAATCCAAGTGGTAGGAAGACCACGACTGCGATGAGGGTTGCCACAAAGATCGCAGAGGATACATCACGCGTTCCGGAAAGAATGGCCTCTCGTTTATCCTCGCCAGCCTGTAATTGTTTGAAGATATTCTCTAGTACAACGATAGAATCATCTACCACACGACCAACTGCGACCGTGAGGCCGGAAAGTGTCATGATATTGAGTGTGAGTTCTTCTGGGAATAAACGGAGCACAAACTCGAAAAATACAATATCGTTTGCGAGTGGGGCAATCAGTCCATGCATAGCGGGCGAGAACCATCGCATTCCCACGAAGGCAGAAAGAATTGACATTGGGATGCTTACAGCAATGACAAGTGTTGCACGCCAAGCCGGGTCAGGAAGTGACCTGGGCCATACTAGTATAAATAGTCCTGCGATAACTCCAACTAAGAATAGAAGACGAAGTACCGTATCCGCGCTTGCAAATGCTATCCCTAAATCGCCATTTGCTGCGTCCAAACCCAGTGTAACTAATCCAATCATTGCGGCGCTAAATACTACCGTTGTGACAACACCGGTGACTCGACGTGGCCTTCTTGACCATATACCGCCACTCAAGAATACCAGAATGATGATAACCGCAAAGATTGCCCCGAGTGTTCCTTCACGTGCGACACCTTCAATTGAGTCCTCAATAAATGAGGATTGCTCAAAAGCAACGTCTACAGAAATATTCTCATTAGTTTCATCAATTGCTAGGATCGCGTCTTCAACCGCTGCGAATGTAGCTACTGTATTTGCATCCTGCGTTTTAAAGACGGTGACGAGAAGGCTCGGAGCACCATTGGTGCGGGTTACCTGTGTTGTGGGAGTGAATCGTTCACCTGCATTTGCTTGCGCAACGATGTCTTCTGGCAACGTGGCCTGTACTTCGTCTGAAAGTAAGACGATTGCATTGGGAATAAGTTCACTGACAAAGTTAGCGTCTTGTTCTGTGATATACGAGAAGGCGTCAACGCTCATATTGCCAAGCAGCGTTGGAGCGAAGTTCCGCCCTTGTGCTGTATCGAAAAGGCTATTGATGAACTGTGAGGGAGAACCAATAGCATCTGGGTAACGAAACAGGTCAAAGGCGTTTTCAAATTCGCGCACACCTTGAACAAACCCTGCAATGGTTTGCCACTCTGGGTTGAGTGCGGGAGCATTAGGATCTGTAGGGATTTCGTCGGAACTATATAGTGCGTCTTCGAGTATGGCAAATGCAGATTGCTGTTCGCCGCTTGCGATTTCGCGTAGTTCGCTTGCGATTTCGCTGTCTAAACTCTCATAGACATCCTCTGGTAATATGATCAATGCTTCCGGTGACATCTTAAGCAGAACATCGGGTGCGAGGTTGCTGATAAAATCCTCTTCGACGATCAGGAAGTATCGAAGAACACCTGCAGAAATGCTATCGAACAATCTCACTTCATAACCGGTGAAACGTTCAGGGATTCCTGCATTAATTGCGTTTAGTGTGTTAGATGCTCGACCGTCGCCGAGCGTAACGATATCTGCCGCATCATTGAGGACAGCATTAGAGAATTGTGGCTGCTGTGCAAGCACATTCCAAGCGTCACTGAGTGGAGGTGTAAACTCCTCAAGTTGAATGATATTATCAGGTAGTGTGTCATAAGCCGCAGATGTTAACTCTGATGTAAAGGCATTGTCATACTCTGCGATAAATAGCATGATTTCAGGTGTGAGGCTACCCAGCAAGATAGTGGTATCTATAGGAAGAGTAGCCTCTTCACCCCCTAGCAACGATGGATCAGCAAGTAAACTAATAAATTGACCAGCTGAAATCGTGTCAATGGCAATTGGAGATTGTTCGGCAATAGCTTCTGGAACGGGAATATTGATTAGATCGTCAGCCGTATCAAGCGTAAGCCCAAAGCCTGCCCCGGCTAATGTAAAGATGGGGGCTAATGCGGGGCCTTCGGGTATTTCCTCACCTGTACTTTCATCTTGCGGTTCGCCTGCCGGTTCGTCATTGGTAGTTTGTTCACCTGATGAGTCTGGTTCTATAGCTTGTTCGTCTTCTGCGACAGGTACGGCGGTAGTCGTTGATGCAATTGTAAAGGTTGCCAAAGGGATATCTGCAAAGCTAAATGTGATAATTGATGGGGGAGCCAGTCGCCATGCTGAAGGAAGATCTACAGGTTCAATATCACTTTGATCGCCTGTAATTTCTTCGGCAAGGGCTGCTGCCGCCAGGGCATCTCGCGTAAGTCCTTCAAGATTAGCGACGAATTCATCAGGCAGCGTTGCGAACACATCAGGTGTCATCGCCACCAGGTGTTCAGCGTCAAAGTAGTTGACAAGTCTCGGTTCAATTTCAAGAACTCGGTTTACAATCTCTGGGGTTAAATCGTCGGTTTGACCCAGTGCTCCAACGATCGTACCTTCTGAGACGAACTCGTTGAGTACGTCTGCAACATCCCTAGTCAGCGTACTTAATTCGATGAGGTCGCTAGCATTTTCAAAGGAAGGAAATTGCCAAGAATCTGGGAGTTGAGGTGCCGTCGCTGGAATAGTAAATGGCTCTCCGGCGAGATTGCTAGCTGTCTCAGCGTTTAGCTCACCAATGTTTTCTAGCCGAGGCACGATGATTTCCCACACGTTCGGCGATAGAGTAAGTAATTGACTGTCGGTTGTTTCAACATTTTCGTCTTCAGTAGCAATAGCAAAGGCCTGACTCTCACCAGGCAAGGCCTGTCCACCATTTACGACGACATTGGCTACTGTATCAATAGTCTGGAGCTGGGGTAGGACTTCACTCGAGACGAGACGGGATAATGCATTTTGCTGGCTTAGGCTTGTGTCATCCCGTGAAGCCAAATATGCAAGAGTAGTACGTATTGCTTGTGGTGAAAGATGCGACCAGGTTTCAGGCGCGAGTTGGAAAAGAAATGTAGGTTCATTTTCTGCAAGATATATCAGTACATCAGATGTTAGATCGTTTAATAGTGATGCTGCAAACTCGGCTGAGTCCGAAGATTCCGCGGGTGCTATTGTTCGCAATGGTAGCCATACATTGCTCACCGCATCTTCGATTTCGTTGAGCAAGTTTTGCTGGTTGTCACCGAAGTCATTGAATGCAGTTATGACTGAGCCGAATGCGCCAGTTGTCTGGGATTCCACATTGATGATTTCAGGAATTTCAATGATCTCTACTTCGAGTCTTGATGTATAAACATTCAGCACTTCATCGCTTGTCATTCCAGATGCTTGTGCAAGAATAATTGTTTGAGGAAGTTCAATTGGAGGGAGAAGTTCTCGATTCAAATCGTTCCAGGCGATGACGCCAAGCGTCAGAACAAGAATTGCTAATGCAAAAGTGAAGAGCCGGAAGCGGACCGCAAGTGACGTAATCGCATTGAAGATAGCTTTCATCGTGCGGAAGTCCTTTCCAAGTGAATTGGTATGAAAAGCTTGACCAGAAATGTTTCAGAGTTATGTGATGGTATACGGAACGCGCATCGATACTATAAAACTTTGTGAATTATACAACAGAAAATCAGAAATTCACTCAAACTGTATAATTAGCTTGCCCATCAAAAACTTCCCATAGTCATTATAAAAAAGAATGGATCGAAGATGATAGATTTTGACAGAGATAGTATGTTAGCTTATAAAAATGAATGAGAAAAAATCCACAATCACAAAGTTTTACCGAAAAACAATCCAAGAACGACAAGACATTGTCAAACTCTGGATCAAAGGTAAACACGAGTTAACCCAAGACCTATCACTCGAACAAGCTAACGAGATGACAGAAAACGTCATCGGAACATTTAGCTTGCCTTTCTCAATTGCAACAAATTTCCTGATAAACGGAAATGATGCAATTATTCCAATGGCAATTGAAGAGCCATCAGTTATAGCTGCTGTATCCAACGCCGCAAAGATCATAAGGAGGGGAGGCGGGTTCACAACATCTAGCGACCCTTCACTTATGATCGGACAAATCCAACTACTTGACCTCACAAATCCACAGCAAGTTGCCGAAATTATCAAGCAATATAAGACACAAATTATATCCACTGCGAATCAAGTAGGTGGCAGTATCATACAGCTTGGAGGCGGAGCTAAGGATATAGAGATCATTGTTCATGAAAATACGCGCATTGGAGACATGATCATCGTACATCTTTTGTATGACACAAGAGATGCAATGGGAGCGAATGCAGTAAATACAGCATCAGAGCTAGTTGCCCCACTCCTTGAACAGATTACTGGAGCAAGAGCAAACTTGAGGATACTCAGTAACTTATCTGATAAGAGAAAAGCATATGCAAAAGTCAAAATCACTCCTCAGGATATAGAGAAACCAAACTCCTCAGGCCATACTCTAATTGAGCGTATCGTAGAAGCCGCCGTTTTTGCTGAAGTGGATGTTCATCGTGCCACGACGCACAACAAAGGCATTATGAATGGAATTGATGCCGTAGCGATTGCTACAGGAAATGACTGGCGTGCAATAGAAGCTGGCGCTCATGCCTTTGCTGCACGTCATGGACACTATACAAGCCTGACAACATGGCGTAAGGACAACAATGGTGATCTGCATGGATCTATCGAGATACCGATGGCAGTCGGCATTGTAGGTGGAGCGACACGTGTTCATCCTAAAGCACAGCTCGCGATAGAGATTCTTGGAGTACATAGTGCGCGAGAACTTGCAGAGATCATGGCAGCGGTCGGCTTAGCGCAAAACTTCGCTGCATTAATGGCGTTATCCTCGGATGGAATCCAAAAAGGGCACATGAAGATGCATGCAAGACAGCTAGCCTCTGCAGCAGGGGCATTACCGCACCATGTTTCTGAAATTGCTCAACAGATGATTGACGAAAATAACATCCGATTGCAACGTGCTAAAGAATTGGTCAATAAATTGACCAAGAGTCGTGATGACAATGAAAGGAACTCAAATGCTTAATGATAGCCGTCTAATGCAACCTGATAGGCAGGTTGGCATTGTTGGATATGGGTCATATATTCCTCGCTACCGCTTGCCGGGCGTTGAAGTTGCACGTGTATGGACAAATAATCTAGGGGGCAGTCCGATCAAAGAAAAAGCTGTCGCCGGCCTGGATGAAGATGTGACAACAATGTCCATTGAGGCGGCGAGAAATGCTGTTTCGCGTTCCCGAATCGACCCTAAAGCTATCCGTGCAGTATGGGTGGGTAGTGAGAGTCATCCTTATGCCGTAAAGCCCACAAGCACCATTGTTGCTGAAAGTATCGGCGCATCTCCGAATATACAAGCCGCAGACTGGGAGTTTGCGTGTAAAGCAGGCACAGAAGCAGTACAAGCTTCTATAGGTATCGTAGGCAGTGGAATGGGTACTTATACCTTGAGCATAGGTATGGATACAGCGCAGGGGCGTCCGGGTGATGCTCTAGAATATACAGCAGCATCAGGTGGTGCAGCATTTGTCATTGGCCCCGCTGACGAAGCTTGTGCCATTTATCAGGGTAGCTACAGTTTTGTGACTGACACGCCGGATTTTTGGCGGCGGTCTG
Source organism: Anaerolineae bacterium (assembly GCA_034435595.1). Classification (GTDB taxonomy): domain Bacteria; phylum Chloroflexota; class Anaerolineae; order Aggregatilineales; family Phototrophicaceae; genus JAVJSU01. The sequence continues at coordinate 6,086 of DAOTXA010000238.1, forward strand.
GTGAAAGCTATCCAAGTCATGGAGATCGATTTACAGGTGAGCCAGCGTACTTTAATCATACGATGGCGGCGGCAACTACATTAATGGAACTCATGAATACCAAAGCCTCTGACTACACATTTGGTGTGTTCCATCAACCGAATGTGAAATTTCCCTCACGTGCGGCAAAGGCACTGGGATTCACGTCGGATCAGATTAAAACTGGACTGCTCGCCGGTGAAATTGGCAACGTATACTCCGGGTCTTGCATGGTTGGGTTAACCGCAATTCTTGATATCGCGCAACCAGGCGATCGAATCTTGATGGTTAGTTACGGGAGTGGAGCAGGTTCTGATGCCTTTGATCTTGTAGTCACAGATCAGATTAAAGAGATTCGTCATCTGGCTCCAAGTACTCGTGACTACATTGCACGCCGCACCGAAATCGATTATGCCACTTATAGTCGCTATCGTGGAAAACTGAAAGACTAGAAATTCGTACCGTCGATATTGTAGGTGTAGGCCTGACACCTGTAGATTTGGGTGGATTAGTTAGTACTGCTTTTGCACACCTATTGTCTTGTAGTATGAGAGCGTTTGAGAGGGTGGATAGCTATCTGAGAGTTTTTGATAGCTGCTGGAAGCTATACTTTTCTCAACTAGTTCCGAAATACACAATCGGAATGAAGATTTGTCAAATCAGTGGAGAATCACTCTCATGCAGATTTCACGTCATTGGCGAATGAACGCCCAGCGATATCGCCTTGAGGGTATCCGTTACCAGACAGGTGAGGTGAGTTTGCAGGATCGCCCAATTGCGCCTGTAGGGGATAATGTCGATGAAGAGCGTGTTGTACAAGTCCAACCGGACTCGCGTGAGCTTATGGCTGCTGGCGCTGCATAGCGTGATCGAGTCATGGAAAAACCAATCTTCGATACAGAGGTTAAACATACAACTTACACATTCTCAGGACGCGGAACTGTCTACAGTTATACTGTGTTACAAGACTCTCCAGAGTCTTTCGTCGAACAGGCACCTTATATTTTGGCGTTAGTTCAACTGGATGAAGGGCCTGTGATTACAGCCCAACTGACCGATGTAGATGGTCCGGTGTCTATTGGTGATGAAGTAGAGATGGTAACAAGAAAACTGACCACCGAAGGCCCAAAAGGGATGATAGTCTACGGGTATAAGTTTCGACCAACGATACGTTCACGGTAGTTTGCATTGTAACAACAAAACGCCTCCGAATCGGAGGCGTTTTGTTGTTGAGGCGTAGTGAATTGTCTATGGCGTTGCTATACTTTCGCCATTTCTTCTTTTTTGTATTCGTAGGCAAGCGAGAGTTCGGTGTCTGTATCAAACAAGTGCATATTGTCTACGTTAAACGCCAAGCCCATCGTTCCACCAATACGAGCATTCGTACGCGGATCTGTTCGAGCAATGAACGTCTTGCCACCATTTTCCAGATAGATAATCATTTCGTTACCCATCTGTTCAATCACATCAACATTTGCCTCGACCTGCGATGGGGTGATTCCTGGCGGTTGGAATTCAACATCATGAATGTCTTCAGGACGTGCACCCAGAATAACCTTTTTGCCAATATGACTACGGTATGGCTCCGCAATTTTCGGTGGGACATGGATAGCAAACACACCAGTGTCAACTTGTAGGCCACCTTCGTCTTCGCGCACGGTAGCATCGAAGAAATTCATTGAAGGGCTACCGATAAACCCAGCCACAAACACGTTCCGAGGATTATGGTATAGGTTGAAGGGGGAGTCAATTTGCTGAAGTTCACCAGCATTCAAGACGCAAATACGGGTACCCATCGTCATGGCTTCTACCTGGTCGTGGGTCACATAAATGAACGTTGTTTCGAGTCGCTGGTGAAGCTTGCTGATGAAAGACCGGGCCTCTACTCGAAGTTTGGCGTCAAGATTGGATAGCGGTTCGTCCATAAGGAAGACAGCCGGTTCACGGACGATTGCACGACCAACCGCGACACGCTGACGTTGACCACCAGAAAGCTGACGGGGGCGGCGATCTAGCAATTGCTCAATACCGAGACTCTTGGCTGCATCACGGACCCGTTCATCAATGATTTGTTTCGGCGTCTTACGCAAACGGAGACCGAACGCCATGTTGTCATAAACGGTCATGTGCGGATAAAGCGCATAGCTTTGGAATACCATTGCTACGTCGCGGTCCTTGGGGGCGACATTATTGACAACGCGGTCGCCAATGAGAATTTCACCGTCACTAATTTCTTCGAGGCCTGCGAGCATACGCAAGCTTGTAGACTTGCCACAACCCGATGGACCAACGAAAACAAGGAACTCTTTATCTGCAACCTGAATATTCAGATCGTTTACAGCGGTGAAATTTCCAAAATGCTTGAAAACGTGATTAAATGTTACACTCGCCACTCGTTTCCTCCTGATGATCGGCGTAGCTTTTATTGAATGGTGCTTTGACAAACAAATTGGATATATTGCACAAATATTTTGACGCGGCAACTTATCCAATACATCGCAGATTATAGTAAGCTAAATCGCATTTTGCAAATTTTGCCACTCTGGATTTCGAAAACTTTACGGAGCAGGTATTATGAGTGCATTCGTTACCTTCACACCAAATTTTGGAATGTGCAAATGGATAACATCAATGCTGAGATTGTCAGTATCGGAACAGAAATCCTGCTCGGGGAATTGACCGATACAAACTCCGTCTTCATAGCGAGAATACTGCGTGATCTTGGAATCAATGTCTATTATATGACATCTGTTGGTGATAATGAATCACGTATTGAGATTGCTATTAAACAGGCTTTGTCCCGTGCAGAGGTCGTTATAACCTGTGGTGGTCTAGGGCCAACCATTGATGATATGACGCGGCAATCCATCGCAAATACTACCGGACGAGAGTTGATATTCCATCAGGAACTATTCAATCAAATTGCTGAGCGTTTTGCGAGTTTCAAAGTGGAAATGACCGAGAATAATAGCCGACAAGCCTATTTACCTGCCGGTGCAATTGCGATCGAGAATCCCGTAGGTACTGCACCAGCTTTTATTGTGGAGCATAATCAAAAGGCTGTAATTAGTCTGCCCGGCGTCCCACGTGAAATGAAGTACCTAATGAATACTGAAATCACTTCATACTTACGCAGTCGATACGATTTGGGCGTCATCAAGGCAAAGATTTTCAAGACTGCAGGCATTGGTGAAAGTGCGCTTGATGACTTGCTAGGGACGGATTTACTTGAACAGTCAAATCCCAGTATCGGCCTAGCAGCACATAGCGGTCAAATCGATATTCGAGTCACGGCTAAGTCAGAGAATGAGAATACTGCAGATCTACTGATCCAAAAAATGGCACACGAAATTAGAAATAGGGCAGAGGGGTTCATATTTGGTGAAGACGATGACAGTTTAGAGTCTGTTGTTATCGGCTTAATTCGTAATGTTGGCGCACCATTGATTATTGCTGAAATCGGAACCGGTCCAATTATCGCGTCTACACTGGGGAAATACACGTTGCCCGCCCGACTGATCGTTTCTCACCTTTATGAGAATGCAAAGGACTTGACGAGCAAAGTCTCTTTATCTGAAGAATCTGATCTTCGAAAACTTTCTAATCAGTTTGCCAAACAATTGTATGCAGAACGAGAGTCAGCCACGGCTGCTATTGTGGTAATAAGCGACCCGGACATTGATGAGGGCAAAGATCGCGAAGAATCGACTGTTGTTACCGTCTATACACCTGAGGCGATACGGCAAAGAGGCTATGGTTTTGGTGCACGCTCACCGATCTCACGCGATTGGATTAAGTCATGGGCATTGGCAAGTTTGTGGAGGATGCTCAATGCTCAACGACAATAGTCACGCTTAGTCTTCATCAAGACTAAGCAATGCCATAAAGGCTTCTTGAGGCACTTCCACAGCGCCGATCATCTTCATGCGCTTCTTGCCTTTTTTCTGCTTTTCCAGCAGTTTCTTCTTGCGGGTAATGTCTCCGCCGTAGCATTTTGCAAGGACATCTTTGCGAAGCGCCTTCACATTTGCGCGTGAAATCACCCTCTTGCCCACAGCCGCCTGAATTGGCACTATAAATTGCTGACGAGGGATAAGTTCCTTCAGCTTGCTGACCAATTTCTGTCCCTTAAAATAGGCGTCTTCTCTGTGAACAATCAGCGCCAGTGCATCAACTGGCTCATTGTTGACCAATACGTCCAGTTTCGCCAGATCGCCGGGTTGGTACATATCAAATTGATAATCCAAACTGGCATAACCTCGTGACACACTTTTGAGTCGATCGTAGAAGTCTACAATCACCTCGCCAAGTGGCATCCTGAAGTGAAGGACTACCCGGCTTGGATCAAGATACTCGGTGTTTACGTACTCGCCATGTTTTTTTATGACTAAGTCCATGATAGCACCGATGTATTCCTGAGGAACGTAGATTTGTATTTTCATCCACGGTTCACGTATCTCCTCAATTTCGCCTTCTTCAGGTAATTGAGCCGGACTATCTATATTCACAAGTTCTTCGTCTTTGCGCATGACCTGGTACTCAACACTAGGTGCTGTCGCCAGAATATCAAGGTCATATTCTCGCTCCAAACGTTCTTGAACGATCTCCATATGAAATAAGCCAAGAAATCCAACACGGAACCCAAAATTCAACGCTTGTGAGTTTTCCGGTTCAAAGACCAATGATGCATCATTTAGCTGAAGCTTCTCGAGTGCATCTCGCAAGTCTTGATAATCATCATTATTCGTTGGATAAATCCCGGCAAACACCATCGGTTTGACCTGTTTGTATCCTGGTAGAGCTTCCTCTGCACCATTGTTCAAAAGAGTCACAGTATCGCCAACACGACATTCGCGCACAGTCTTGAAGCCAGTTGCGATGTAACCGACATCGCCGGCACTGAGCGAATCGACTTGCTCCATTGATGGGCTAAATACGCCAATCTCTACCGGCTCAAACTTTGAACCTGTGATGGACATCTTAAGCATATCGCGCTTGTTAAGTTTGCCATCGACAATACGCACATACGCGATAACACCTTTGTAGGAATCGTAGTGAGAGTCAAATACCAAGGCTCGCAGTGGTTTCTCAGCATCACCTGTCGGCGGCGGCACACGTTCGATAATGGCCTTCATCACGTCTTCGACACCAAGGCCACTCTTTGCAGATATCTTTATCATGTCGCTAGTAGGAATCCCCAGCAGATCTTCTAGTTCACTAGCAATTTCATCTGGGCGAGCAGCCGGTAAATCAATCTTATTAATAACAGGAATAAATTCTAGGTCCTGTTCTAGCGCTAGGTAAACGTTTGACAGGGTCTGGGCCTCAATTCCCTGACTCGCGTCAACAACGAGTACAGCTCCCTCGCACGCTTGTAATGCACGACTGACTTCATAAGTGAAGTCAACATGCCCAGGGGTATCAATCAAGTTTATCGTGTACTCTGTACCTGACTGGGATTGATACTTCATACGCACTGCGGAAGCTTTAATCGTTACGCCACGCTCCCGCTCTAGTTCCATACTGTCTAAGAGTTGTTCTTGCATTTCACGGTCAGGTACCGTGTCGGTAAGCTGAAGAAGCCTGTCGGCAAGTGTACTCTTCCCATGATCGACATGTGCAATGATCGAAAAATTGCGGATGTTGTTGTGAACCCTGCTCACAATATATGATTTCCCGGTCGCTAATTCGATAGTTGTTTGAGTGCAGACTTTAATTATACCAGATGGTTAAGATGTATCAGTGAGTTGTCGCACTTTTTCTAGGATTTTAGCATCCGATAATGCCTGGCCAGAGCACGACAGGTGAATAAAGAACTCGACATTTCCAGCAGGGCCTTTGAGATTGGATTTCGACAAATCTCGAACGACAAATCCCATATCTCGCGCATTTATCACTGAGGCGTGAATCACATTTGCATGTATAGCAGCGTCTCGTATTACTCCACCTTTACCTACATCGTCTCTGCCTGCTTCAAATTGCGGTTTGATAAGCGCCACGATCTGAGATTTGTGATGTAGCCAACTCTTGATTACAGGAATGAGTAATCTTAGAGAAATGAATGAAGCATCGATGACAACGAGATCGGGCTGATCTTCAAGGGCTTCAATATACCGTGCGTTGGTTCGTTCCATCGTAACAACACGCGGGTTTTGCCTTAGCGTGTACGCCAATTGTCCATAACCGACATCAATTGCATAGACTCGTGTTGCACCATTCTGGATAAGACAGTCTGTAAATCCGCCCGTACTTGCACCAACATCCGCACAGATAAGACCTGCAGGTGATACGTCAAATACTTGTAATGCTCCTTCCAGTTTTTCTCCGCCTCTGCTCACAAAACGCGGTTTCGCGGTCAACGTGATATCATCGCTTATGCGTACACGAGTACCGGGCTTATCTATGGCTTTCCCGTTCACCAAGACTTCACCGGCCATGATCATTCCACGGGCCTTTTCGCGACTTTCCGTCAAACCACGTTCATGAACTGCGACATCAAGGCGCACCTTTTCTTTTTTTGCTACCATGATAAGATCTCAGTACCTCAGTCGGGTATTAGTGAAATCGTAATATCAAGCGGGTTTGGCGTTTCTTCATCTACTAAAACGCCGTCAGCAGTTATTGGCAAATAGCCGCGACCAACAATGTATACACTGTATGGCGATCCAAACTGCAATGGTCGACTCAGACGAAACTCACCATTCAGATCGGTGGTTGCCAGATCGTAGATTTGCTCACGATCCCAGACGAAATCTGCCACTGAATAATCCTCGCTAATCAGTACAAACGTCATTCCTGAAATTCCCAGGCCAGTTTGACCATCAATCAGTCTCCCACGTAGTTGTACTCCGCCGACTTCGGCAAAAGCATTAAGTGGTAACTGACCGATACCAACCTGCATTGAGTAATCAGCTAAAACAATCCCATTGATTGATAACTCAAGGGTGTAAGTGCCATCCGGGATTCCCATTGGAGCAGTGACACGTACTAAATAGGACTCACCAGTAGCGGATTGTGTCCATGGTCTTGTTTGTTCATAAAACAGAGCGCCATCCACTGTCAAGCGGATTGACCATAATGTACCCGGCGCAATGAGTTCCCAGTTAAATAGTGCATAAACATCATCAGACGCTGTTGCGAGTGTAGAAATGCTATTTGCAGATAGTGCATCAGGGACCGTATCCGCATCTACGAAGCGGGTATCCGTAAACACCCGTGGAAACGCGCCAATCCGAGCACCTGCAACGATAAAATCTGCCGTGGCGGCCAGACTAGACTGAAGATACAGTTCCAGACGATATCGTCCTGGGGTTAAGCCAGTTTCAAACACTAACGGTAAAACAAAGGAGCCGTTCACACCATCAACTGCCTGCCACAAATTGTCGGTGCGTGCGCCGTCGATTTCAACACCATTAAAATACCATAGCGCAGACCAGGGTAAATCAGGTGCCATGCCGTTATAGTTGAAGCGGGCGTTTACCACGTTTCCGGTCGGCAGCACGTAACTAGTTCCGCTGAACGTGTCATCCGCTCCAAAAATAATATTATTAAACGAAGGAAGACTAGATGTTGGCACACCTGTTCTAATCGAGGTTGTGTCGGCGAGTGAACCGTTGATGAAAAGAGAAAACAAGTACTCGCCATTCGGCCAGTTTTGCTCATCTGTGCCAATATACCAAAGGCCATTCTGTCCGCCACTCCACCGGACGGGGGAAAGGCTAAATACAGAACTAATCACACCATTGATCGCAACTCGCAACTCGTAGACAGTTTCTTCTGTCATGTTCCGATAATCAAAAAATAAAAACAGGCTGCTTGTACTTGGTATAACGCTAACTACCTGCGTCGGCATTCCGTCACGTACAGAAGTTGAGAAAAATAGGCGACTAAAAGTGGCTTCACCAACAGTCTGAACATTATCGTTCGCATTCTCCATGAAGTTTTCAACTTGTAGACCAAGAGAGGCGCTACGCAGAAGTGGACGAGCAAATTCTACTGGCCGAATTGTATTGATGAACCCGCCGACCGGAACACATAAGTCGTCCTGATTTACTTGGTTGTCTCGATTTGAATCCTCAATGATCTGACAGGTTCTGCTATCTGTGCTTGGTGTCGCTGTTGTAGGAATGCCAATCAAACGTCCATTCTGGTTGTAGACGCCACCACCCGTCATGGTGCCAGGGATATTTGCTTCAACTTTGATCCAAGACCTTTCACGGTTACTCGGTTCTGAAATAAAGCCGTTTATCACACCTGTTTCATTTTGCACAGAATTACTCATAATGTCCGTGAAACCAAAGACCCTAATGGTGTCATCAAGCCGAACTTCAGGATTCTCGGCTATCTCTACAAAAGGTAATGACAGAGTCGCAGTCTCAATTGGACGCCCATCTAACTGAGACGTAATTCGTAGCAATGCAATGTCGAGGCCTGGAGAGGCGTTCGCGATTTCAGCCCTGAATCGGGCAATTGGTGGCTGATCTGTGCCAGGAATGAGTGCGACAATTAGTGAAGTGCCTGGGCACTGGCTATTTGGCACAGTGTTATGGGCATTTGAGAGAATAAGACCGCTCGCATCTACGATGGTTCCTGAACCGACACAGGTTATCACGTCATCCCCAAATTCACGGGTTTGTAAAATGAACACTGTAGCTCGATTGATGCGATCGAAATCGAACGTATTTCCCTGTGATTGAGTGCTCCATCCATGCATAAGCACAACCAAGAATGTGATTGCAATCAAACATGTGATCTTAGATCGATTTGTTAATAGCATTTTATTCCAACTCTAGCGTGTTCAAGAAACGGTCAAATACCGCTTCATCGTCTTGAAATGTCGCAGCATTTGCTCTAAATGTCGCGATAATAGCTTGACCACGGAGCAAGAAAAGAACGTCACGCCCGACCACAACTGTCGGTAGAATCTCCAGTGCAGCATCGTTAGAGGATGTGGTAAAAAAATAGGTCATGCTCGGAAGAATCCCCAAGTCTTGCTGTTCAGTACTCCCGATTGACAGTGTGTTATATTGTGCCAACTGGGTAGATCGTCGCAGTGCTAAGAAGTTGAGAACATTTTGCGGAGTAGTCGTTGGGCCTATCGGCTCAATGGCAATCTGAATCGTAGTTTTATACCCTATGCGCGACATGTCACGTACACGAAATACATACAAATCATTGCTCTCATCAAGTAACCAATTAGCAGGGTAGTTGGCTGTAATTCCGACCTGAGCGTTTTCATACAATGTACTCGCTTCTAGTATACCTTGGCGAAGACTTAGTCCATACAGGAACATTAGGATAATGCTTGCCATGGTAAGGAAATGTGACCATCGTTGTACACGAGTTGGCTCGGAAACCGTCTCTGCATACTCAATTGTTGTCATAATTGCAACTCGTTGGTGATACGCATTTCCTGTTCTCGGCGCTCTGCAGCATTAGTTACAAATAAAATTATGCTTAAGCCGCCAATTACGATACCCAAAGTAAACAGGAAACCGATCAATAGTCGCGGAGCCGTTAGGCCAAGCGTAAATCCTGCATTTAGAAATTCAGTACGCACTGAAGACACAAATCCGTTGAATACTGTCGCGAGCAATACAGAAATGGGCAATACTAGCAATGATCTGCCATCAAACCGCAGTGCCGCAATTCCATAGGCAACGATTAGGCCTCCGATCAAATGTAATGAGTATGTATGAAACATTTGCGCTGCCAAAACATCACTGGAAATGATTGATAAGTTAGGCATTGTGAGCATCATTGTCACCACATGACCTATGGCAATAGGAACAGCGTATGCGAGGCTATCGCTTCGAATTCGTTGATCGTTCACCCTGGTTACATATCTCAAAATCAGGTATTTTGTGCCTTCCTGAACTGCGCCAACAGTAAAGGCATATCCTAGAATACGTTCGATTGATCCTACTAACGACAAATAGCTTTCTGGGGCGAGTGGAACAATGACTGTATATCGTGCAAAGTAAGCTGCCAATACCGAAATAACAAAGCTAATCGCCAATCCGGTGCGAGGCTCTACAGCTCGCGTTTCACGCCATAACGATATGATCGTCCAGATAATTGCAGGGAATACAGCGATGCCGATGTTCACCAATCGAGCTATGCTATCGGGAAAACGCACGCCGATGAAATTATACGTAATGAAGACTATAAGTGTGACCGAGAATACGAGGCCAGTCTCCAAGATTATGCTCGGCCAAACTCGCCGGTAAGGATAGGCTTCCTCTTCCTCACGAGGGGGGACGATCAGCCCAGATTGATTGTAGCGTGAGAATTCCATGTATGAATCACTCGCCTATGCTACACTGCGGTCTGCTTCTGTCAAAAATCTTAAAGTATCGATGAAAGACTGGAAAGGTTCAAATGCGCGGCGTGTTTGTTTCAATCCTCATCCCACTTGTTTTCGCTATCGGCTGTATGCCTTCTGAGAACGATCCGCCTATCCACCGGATTGTCTATGGACTCACCTTGGTACCAAGTGGGATTGACCCCCATATCCATGCCTCATCAGAGTTAGGTATTCCACTTCGCCAAGTGTACGATACATTAGTTTATCGTGATCCAACAAACATGGAATTTGTATCTGGTTTGGCGTCTGGGTGGGAAGTGTCGGAAGATGGGCTGACTTATACATTTTCGCTTAAACAGAACGTGGTGTTTCACGACGGCACGGTATTCAATGCACAAGCAGTCGCATCAAATCTTGATCGCATTACGGATTCCGATACCTTATCGCAACGTGCTGCATTTATGCTAGGACCATACCGCGGGTACAATATCATTGATGACTACACTATACAACTATTACTCTCTACACCTTACGCACCGCTCCTGGATAGTCTTTCACAAGTATACCTTGGTGTTGCTAGCCCCGCAGCACTTGCAGAGTATTCGAATAATCGGTACCAGTTTCACCAAGTCGGGACAGGTCCCTATAAATTCGTAGAATATCTACCCGGAGATCGTATCATTATAGAACGGAACCCCGCCTACACCTGGGGGCCGGATTTCTACACGAAAGGCCCGGATGATCCAGGAGTAATACAAGAAATTGAATTTCGATTCTTCACCGATGAAAGCACGCGATTAGTGGCACTGCAAAATAATGATGTTCAGATTATGGGTGAGATATTGCCAACTGACGCGAGTGCATTGTCTGCTAGCAGCGATTTTCAGTTGATTACAACGCCAATTCCTGGTCAGCCCGCACAGTTCATGTTCAATACGGATATACCACCAACAAACAATCGAGATGTCCGGCAAGCACTTCTGATGGCATTGGACCGCGACGCAATCACAGATACGGTATTTCGTGGATTCTCGCCAACTGCATGGAGCGTAATTTCGTCCAATACTTTATTCTACACGAATTCTCTGGTTGAGGAATTTGCATACGATTTCGAGGCAGCAAGGCAACTACTCGAAAACGCTGGCTATACCGATCAAGATGGGAATGGTTTTCTGGATGGCTCCAATGGTGAGATGCAGTTGAACTTGCTCGTTCCAGGTTGGGGGTTGCTTCCGCAAGTCGCTCAAATTATGCAGGAACAATGGCGTTTGCTTGGTGTAAATGTAACGTTGAATCCGGTTCCCGGCTTTACTGTATTACTAGATCGAGTGGAATCCCAACCATATCATTTGGTTGCATTTCATACTCCTGGCTTTGACCCTGCCATGTTAAACGAGTATTTCATGACAGATGCGAACCGAAACTGGATGAACTATAGCAATATTCAGCTCGATAACACGTTGATTGCTGCAATTCGTGAGCTTGAACCTACAACACGTAGGGGATTATATGCGCAGATTCAATCATTTATCATTAGTGAAGCCCTCATTGTGCCAATACGCGAATACGTGAACCTAAATGCTGCAACTGCCGATTTGCGAGGTTTACAATTTGATGTGTATGGTTGGTTTCCAATCCTGAATAACGTAACGATTGAGCGGCAGTGAGGTACATCTTTACACGCAGCATTGTATTACTCGCAACTGCCTGGATAGCCGTATCAGCGGTATTCTTTTTAATAAGGCTGGTGCCAGGAGACGCGGTTAGCGCTCGTCTTCAAGACGGGCAGATGTCGCCTGAACAAGTACAATTGCAACGCGAGGCCTTGGGACTATCAAAACCCATAGTGGAACAATATGTTATTTATTTTTTGAACCTCGCCGCTGGTGATATGGGGATATCTACAACCTTTAATTTTCCTGTGAGTACGTTAATCGCGCAACATATCAGATGGACAATTGAGCTAACGGTAGCAAGTTTATTATTGGCAGTATTATTTGGCCCAATTTTAGGCATTTTGTGTGATGATAAGCGCTTATTTGTTGCTATGCCGGCAAGATTGCTGATGTGGACATCTATCAGTTCACCCGTATACATGAGCGCGATTTTGCTGGTGTTCGTATTAAGCACGCTCCTTGATCTTCTCCCGGCAACTGGTATTGGTTCATTCAGACATTTGATTATGCCAACTCTGGTACTTGTCTATCACACTTCAGGACCAATCGCACGGGTGACGCAGAGTAGTATACGTTTAATTGGCACTCAGATGCATGTCGTTGCAGCGCATGGTCGCGGACTCAAGACGACCTATGTAAATAGAAACTATGTTTTACGTATAGCACTTCCTTCTACAGTGACCGTGATTGCTTTGCAGACCGGTTTTTTACTTAGTGGTACGTTGGTGATTGAAGCTGTGTTCGCCCGTCCAGGACTTGGTGGCCTTATGCTGACTGCGGTGATACAAAGAGATTATCCACTATTGCAGAGTTTGACTTTACTCTCTTCAATAACTTACGCGTTTCTGATTATTGTTTCTGATTTGGTTCAGATACTCCTTGACCCCAGAATCACTCGTTAAGCGAACTTGCTGGCTTATCTTGCTCGGTATCATCTTGATGTGCATGGCAGGGCCAATACTTGTGATACCTAATCCGTGGTCTACCGACCCTTCGGCGGTATTGGAAGCACCTAGCCGCGAACATTTACTTGGTACGGATAGGTTGGGTAGGGATGTACTAAGTCGCTTGCTCCATGGTGGCAAAAACACGCTGCTGATGGCCACATCCGCCACATTTCTTACTGTATTTGTTGGAACGACGCTAGCAATATTTAGCGTCGCCACTGGCCCAATTGGCAATTATGCAGGTCTGTTAGTATTGAATGTACTACAATCTATTCCAGGTCTACTGATCGGGCTGATTCTTGTGGCTGTTTTCGAACAGAGCTTGCACCACCTTGCTTTAGCGATCGGGCTAAGCAATGTGGGAAGCTATGCATTGTTTGCTCGATCGACTCTTCGCTCACTTTTTGATCGAGAGTATGTTGTTGCCGCCCAGTCCATCGGTGCACATCCACTTCGTATCATTATTTTTCACGTGCTTCGCGTCAGTCTCCCGTCATTGGTAAGTTACGGTGGGGTCATCTTTTCATACAGCGTCCTTGGTGGTACAACGTTTGGTTTTTTAGGTCTTATCGGGGATCCAAGCATACCAGAGTGGGGCGCAATGCTTGCCGAAGGTCGGACAGTACTGTGGCAAGCCCCCTGGATCAGCATCATACCGATGATACTGATTTCAAGTCTGGTATTGACCGTGAACTTACTTGCAGATACCCTGCTGCGTACTTGAAATGGTAACCAGCGAGTACGGACATGTCTAACTGGTATCTCATCCAAATTATCATATCATTTGTTATATTAATTGTGGCGGGTTGCTCGCCTTCAGCGTCGCAATCGAGCGATGAGAGTAATCTAGAAAGCGTTCTGCCGTTAAACGTTAGTGGCACACCAGATGAGATCTGTCAGTCGGTTGAACCTGCCGAGCCTGAAACACGACAATTTCAACGCGCCGAGCAGATATTGGTTCCAGATACTGATTACCGCGCCATATTCTGCACCGAAGAAGGGGCGATCTACGCTGATCTGTTCGAAAATTTCACACCACTAACCGTCAACAACTTCATATTTCTATCGCTTCAAAATTACTACGATAACACAACATTTCATCGAGTACTTGAAGATTTCATGGCTCAAGGTGGCGATCCTACGGGAACTGGTACCGGCTCACCCGGATACCGTTTTGAGGACGAGTTTGTAGGTTTCCTACACTTTGACAGACCCGGACTACTTGCAATGGCGAATGGTGGTCCTGCGACAAATGGAAGCCAGTTTTTCATCACAACGTCTACGCCTGATAACCTAAATTATAGGCATACAATTTTTGGAGAGATTCTCGAGGGTCAAGATGTTGTGGAAAATTTACGGATTCGTGACCCTCAGACGAATCCCGCATTTGACGGGTCACGCTTGAATACGGTTGTTATCATCACCGAACCCGAAAATGTTGATGCCCCTGTAGAACGACCATCGCCAGCCAGAATAGAAGACATTGTTACGGCATTTCAGGCCCGGCCAGTCATACCCGGCTTAGAAACGTTTGAAGTCTTAGAGGCAGGGCAGTTTGATGATCCGCAGATTGACCGGGCTGAGATTGTTACCCAGATTCGGCATCGGTCAACATTGTGTGACACCACACAGGTTCCATTTGTTGAAACTGGGCTGCGACTTGTAACCTTTGAATCAGCCTCAGATGCCTCAACCAATTTTAATGCAGATATACTTGCAGAAATGCTAGTCATTGGCGATGGTAGTGAAGCAACACCTCAACGACTCGATAGTGACATACTGGATAATGATATTCTCACAATTGGCTTTGAGGCTTGTGATCAAGAAATGATTAAAGGTATAACATACTGGCAGCGTGGTCGCTTTATTATCGTTGTTGATATTGCTATCCTTCCAGAGCAAAGTGAGGTTATTGATCTCTGGTTGCAGCAAGTCGTGGGGTGGGCTATTTATGAGAATATGTTTTCAGATATTCTGCGTACAGAGATTAGGCGGCAAGAACAGTGACAAGGGGAACGAAGGATCGCAGACTCCGCATTATTCAATGGTTATTTCGTAGTCCATATTTAATTTTTCTACGAGTTTATGATCAAGTAATAAGGATTATCCGTGGATCGCCGATATTTTCTTATAGTCGTATAACCAGAAATCTATACGTTGGCGGTCAACATCGTTCACGAGGGTGGGCTAGAATGAAACACGAGGGAATATCGGCAATTGTCAATCTCAGGCGGGAACACGATGATTCTTTACACGGAATCCAATCTGAGAATTACCTTCATCTACCAACACGCGACAACACACCGCCTTCGCTCGATCAATTGCGTACTGGTGTAAACTTCATTCAGCATCAAATTGAAGCCGGACGCAAAGTATATGTTCACTGCGGAGTAGGGGTAGGGCGGGCACCGACTATGGTTGCTGCATATTTAGTCAGCGAAGGCCAATCGGCGCAGGAATCATGGCAAACTATTCGATCAATCAGACCCTTTATTATGCCTATGCGCAGTCAGGTTGAACAAGTTCACCGCTTTGTAGAATCCTCCTCTTAAGCCTTAATCACTGTGCCTGGAGAAATGCTACCTGAGAGTACATCCCGTAGCAAACCAGTGACGCGACCATCACATATTCGTAATTCAAGATTCGAAGACTTTGACGATATTTCGAGCATACTTGCGACTTTACCTAACATACCACCAGTAACATCAGTCCCACTGGAACCACCAAGAATGGCCTGAATAGCAGGTAAGTTTTCTTTTGAGATCGTAGAAATTACTTGCCTCTCGTAGTCTAATACGCCTTCCACCTCGCCAAGCAGCACCATACTATCAACCTGCATATGTTCAACCAGATACCCGAACAATTGCTCGGTGGATACAATCGTTCCACCTCGTGTCGTATCAATAGAAACATCGCCATATAAAAGTGGAACAAGACCGTTGTCGAGAGCTTGCGCAATTGGTTCAGTAGCCATTGATTGAAGAACGCCATCTACACTAATCGCAGAGGCTGACGGTTGAATTCGCCATGTTGGTATATCAGCCTCTCTGAGCAACTTATTAACCTTGAAGTTCAACTCAGCCGCCACAGATGCGACTTCAGCAAAACCTGACCATTGTTCTTCATCGCGCACGCCATGTATTGTATTGTGTCGCTGTGCTGAAAAATGACCGAACGAACCGCTCCCGTGGGCGATCAACAAACGTATATCAGGATTTGCAGTAATTGCTTCGCGAATTTCTAATGCCAAGCGCTTCACTACATCCGCACGAAAGCTTTTTTCGACACGTTTATTTGTTATCAAGGAACCGCCAAATTTGACAAAGACTGTTTTCTTCAATTGTGTGCTCATCCGATGGTCGTTCTTACTACATTTATAGCCCCGGCTTGGCGTAGAGCTTCAGATACCTGAGTAGCTGTTTCGTCCCATTCCTTGACCAGAGCGATCATGTTGCCACCGCGACCGCCTCCTGACAATTTTGCACCTAAAGCTCCAGCAGTAACAGCATTATTCACCATACGATCCAATTGTGCAGAAGAAACAGTCAGTTCTCGCAAAAGATTATGATTTTCAATCATTAAGATGCCTACCTCTTTGACGTTCCCGTTTACTAAAGCAGTTCGAGCTTGATTTGAAATCAGAGCGATTTTATCTAAGATTTTCTGATATGTATCCGGGTCTGTCTCAATAAGTTTGCCTACATCATGCACAGTCTTATGTGTTGGCGCGGCAATACCTGTATCCGCAATAATCATCCTAACTGGCTGACCAAATGAAAATATTTGTATCGGGCTGTCCCGACGAAAGAATACAGGCTTTTCATATACAATGACTGTGTTATCGATTCCACTCGGGTTGCCATGATAAAGCTGCTCAACGTGATATACTTGATTACTTAACGCAGAATCGTCAATAGGACGTGCAGCGTATTTGAACATTGCACGTCCTATTGCAGTTGACACCGCTGCTCCACTTCCTAATCCACTGGCAACCGGAATGCTAGATTGAATTGACATCCTTATTGAAGGGATATTGTCGATTTCTAACAGTTCTAACATCTGGCTAATCATCGCGATAGGGCCGATTTTGCTACTCAATTCGACAATATTATCTTGAGTGATGTGATATCTTTGTTTGATGTCATCAGCAATCAAAATGATTCCATTAATTTGTGACTGTGGTTGTACTTTGACATTTACCCGTAGTGTTGAAACAGGCGTTGCCAGGGCAGGGCGACCATGAACAACAGCATGTTCACCAAAGAGAATAATTTTGGCAGAAGCGCTTGCCGTCGACAATTTCATTTTGTAGTTCCATATCAGTCATCAGACTCTCACTACGCGATTATATCCTTTCTGTTGTAGACTGAACATTACCTTAAACGCCATATTCTCTAACTTTAAATAGGATGCGACGCTATGAAATCGGCTGCTGCTCGCGCTCATCCCAATATCGCTTTCATCAAATATTGGGGTAATAAGGATGACGCGCTTCGATTGCCGCAGAACCCATCATTGAGCATGAATCTTGCGGGTTTGTTTACTGATACACAGGTAAGTTGGGACGATTCCATCTCATCTGACATCTTGAGTATCAACGGACAGATTGCAGATCACACTTCAACCAAACGCGTGAACGAACACCTAACTGCAATTAGAGATCGCCTCCAGATCAATGCGTTTGCACGTGTTGAGTCGAGGAACAATTTTCCAATCGGTGCAGGTATAGCATCTTCGGCGTCAGCATTTGCCGCTTTATCATTGGCGGCAGTAGTAGCTGCTGGCTACGACATGTCGGAGCGAGAACTGAGCACATTTGCTCGCCTGGGATCGGGATCGGCCTCACGCTCTGTCCCTGCTGGCTTTGTCGAGTGGCATGAAGGCGAAGATCATCGTACTTCGTATGCTGAAACAATAGCTCCACCTGAGTACTGGAATCTGGTAGATTTAGTGGCCGTGGTGAGCGATAAACACAAGTCGGTTACATCGAAACATGGACATACAACTGCATCAACAAGTGACCTCCAAGTCGCTCGCGTCGCGAAATCAGCAAGCAGGCTGAAGACTTGCAAACAAGCGATCCTTGATCGTGATTTCACCACATTTGCCGATGTTGTGGAGATAGATAGTAATCTCATGCACGCTGTCATGATGACAAGCAAACCACCGTTATTTTACTGGCAGCCAACCTCGCTTACGATTATGCAGAAAGTGCGTGAGTGGCGAGAAGATGGGTTGAATGTTTGTTATACACTTGATGCCGGCCCAAACGTCCATTGTCTATGTTTAATGGATTCAGTAGATGAAGTACATCGCGGTCTTCAGGAAATTAACGGTGTCCAAGAGATATTCGTGGCTCCTGCTGGTGAAGGGGCGCATGTGATTCAGAGTCTTTAGTCCACTGTAGTAACCCAGGTACAATCTCCACGACTCGATCCGCTAAGTCTAATCTCAAGGCAAATTTCCATGCTAGACTTTCTTATTGGTAACGACATATTGTCAGCGCTTGTTGCTTTTGGCATTGTATTGATCCCTGCGGTAATCATTCATGAACTAGGTCATTTCCTTGCGGCAAAAGCGGTTGGCATAACCGTCCTTGAGTTCGGGATCGGATTTCCTCCAAGAGCTGCAAAATTATTTAGCTGGGGAGAAACGGAGTTCACATTGAACTGGATCCCTCTAGGTGGGTTCGTTCGTCCACTAGGGGAAGATTTTGTGAAACCCGTGAGTGAAGAAGAAACCCAGGTAATCCGTGAGAATATAACAGCGGGGCAGACCGAAGTGGTCTCTGATGTGCAGTTGAGCGAACGTGCGGAATTGGCCTTGCGCGGCATTCACGATACGAAAGCTGTGAATGAAGTACGCCCAGGTTCCAGAATCCTGTTCTTTGTTGCAGGTGCTTTTGCCAACTTCATTGCAGCAATTCTGTTATTTACCACGATGGGTGTGCTTGGTATACCTGAAGAAACAGGCGTCCGTATCCGTATTGTTGAAGTTGCACCAGATTCTTCTTTTGCAGAAGCAGGCCTACAACGTGATGACTTTATCGAATCGGTAAATGGTCAAGTGTTTGCTACTGAACGCGAACTCCTGTCCTATATACAGAGTAATACAGGTGAAGTGATATCACTTCGCGCAGTTCGTCCTACTGAGGATGGCGAAATCGAGACATTGGAATTAACACTCATTCCAGATGCTAACTTCACACAAGCCTGGTTACATCCGAACGCTTATGTGCGAGTTATGGGAGTAAGTGAAGGCACCCCGGCTAACGAAGCAGGCCTGTTAGAAAATGACCTCATTCTCGGTGTAAACAGTCAGACCATTGTTGATGATCCAGACCCAGTGCTTCGCTTACAAGAAGCTGGGCAAGATTTTGCAGGACAGGAGATCACATTGCAGATTGTACGTGATGGCGAGCAAATATCTCTTGGTGTAACCCCTCGAGAAGATCCGCCACCTGGCGTTGGCAGGATTGGAATTGGCATTGATGTTGCCTACGGAAATGCCGATTTGGGGATGGTCTACAGTGAAGGTCTACCTCAGATCGAAATGGTCTCACAACCTATTGGAGAAGCACTTTCTTACGGATTTGACCGTACTGCGGGTGTTTTTCAACTCCTGGCGGAATTCCCGTCCAGGTTGCTTCAAGGAAATACTGAGCCAGGGGAGGCACGCATCATCAGCGTTGTTGGAGTGACGCAAATTGGTGGCGAGTTGCTTCAGAACAGCATTGAGGACAATGAACCGTTTGTTATTCTTCAGTACATTGCGCTCATTAGCATCGCATTGGGAGTAACAAATTTGCTTCCCATCCCGGCATTAGATGGCGGGCGCATCCTATTCGTGATTGTTGAGATTGTTCGGGGTCGCCCGATCCCGCCGGAGCGCGAAGGTGTGGTCCATCTGGCTGGATTGATTTTCTTACTTTCGATCGCTGTGATTTTTATCGTCAACGATCTGGTGAATCCGTTAACAGACATCCTGCCGTAGTCTGGAGGACTATCGATGAGTGATTTTAGCAAATCAATGACTAACGATACAACGCGACCCGAACAACCTGATCTATTGGAAACTGTTTCTGCCTTGAAGAATGTAGTGGATGGTAAATCAACTGCATTGTTATTCTATGGTTTATCAAATCGTACTGAAGAAGAGTTCTATGAACTCCGCCCCTATTGGGATAATCTTCCCGCAGATTCCAGATATCAGATCATCCTCCGTATGATCGAAGTGAGTGAAATGGACTTCGAAATGGAATACCGGACACTTGGACTGTATTCTCTTAATGATACTGATCCACGCGTTCGTGAGAGTGCTATTGAATTGTTGTGGGAAGATGAGTCCAGCGCACTTCAAATCCATCTTGAAGAACTTGCGAAATACGATCCCGACGATCGGGTAAAGGCAAGAGCATTGCGCGATTTGGGCCGGTTTATCTTGTTAGGGGAACTCGGTAATCTACGTGAAGAAGCCATGCAATCAGCGCAACTGGTGAGCATTGAAGCCCTTACAGATAGCAGACTACCGGCATTTGTGAGGCGACGGGCGTTGGAGGCAATTTCCAACTCTAGTCACGAACTGGTTGAAAAATCCATCCGTGATGCCTATTACGGAGATGAACATGAGATGCGTATCGGTTCCATCTTCGCAATGGGAAGAACATGTGATACACAATGGAATGAAATCGTCCTCGAAGAATTGAATGCCGATGACCACGAAATACGCTTCGAGGCTGCTCGTGCAAGTGGCGAGCTTGAGATAAAAGCAGCAATACGTTCCTTGGCTCGTTTGACTACGGAACCCGATTTAGAAATTAAAGAAATGTCCATTTGGGCGTTGGGTGAGATTGGAGGGTCCGAGGCGATGCGCATTTTAGATGCACTCGCTAAATCTGCCGAAGAAACCGATGATGAAGAATTGCTTGAGGCCATCGAAGAGGCAATGGGAAGCGCGTCACTTGCTGGTGGTGACTTGCCATTTATGCTAGACCTTGATGAAGATGAGTGGCTTGATCAAGAAACGGGTAATTCATAGGCTAGACGAATAGTTGTTCTTCGACGAGGCACCGCTTTAGACAACGGTGACTCGTCGAATTAGTGCATCTGAACGATTAGCTAGTCTTAAACATAGTCTGCATTTTCATTGCGAGGCTCATATCACCTTGAATCTTGATTTTACCGCTCATAAACGCTTGCATTGCATTTAATTCGCCTTTGGATACTTTAACCCAATCATCCGCATCTGCTTTTAGAGTCATCTTCGGGTCATCGTGGACACCTTTGCCAGTTTCAATGGAACCATCATTGATGTGAACCCAGAATTGCCCACCGTTGTCTCCGCTAAGATCAAATTGGATGATGGCATTCGTGCCAGCGGCTTTTTCCGCAACGAAACCATCAGTCATCATCTGAGAGATTTCTGAAATTGTTGGCATAACTTTCTCCCTAGAATAAATCACGGTATTTTCAACACTATGATAGTATACAGGGAAAATGTATAGCACCCAATACCGTTTGTGTAGGAAATGAAATGGCTAAAAAACTACTCACCGTCATCTTACTCACAGTATTTATATTTGCATTGAGTGGAAACATAGACGCGCAAACGGATGATGATTCTCAAACTATAATACCGGGTAGAATCGCTTTTATTGGCACAGATCACAACGTGTATGTGATTCATATTGCCAGCGACCTTATTCATCAGTTGACCAATGATGGAGCGCCCACTCATCGTTATCAGTGGCCCACTTGGTCAACTGAAGGGCAACTAGCCTACTTTTGCTGCGATATACAATTCGCTGAACAACCTGGAGTTGAAGTCTATATCGTAAATGATTTGAAAACGAATGGTGATTTGTACTATCAAAGCGAATCTGAGGCATTTACCTACGCTTCCTGGTCTCCGAACAGATGCCGCGATGAAAACACCTGTGGCAGACTCGCAGTATTGCTTTCTCAATTTGGTTCAACCACATTCAACGTCAAAATATTTGATGTAGATCGACAATCAATTGATGTAGGCGATGGATCCCCTTTTTACTATAGCTGGAGCCCCGATGGCACGAAGCTACTCTTGTTTCGCAATAATTCGATTTACGAAGTCTTTTCCCTGGATGGTGGAGCTACTCAGCGTCTAAGTCAAACACCTGGGATAATTCAAGCGCCGGCGTGGTCCCCGATTGATGACAGATTACTAGTTGGTTTGTTGAACGCTATAGAGCGAACTACACATCTAGCAGTGATCACAGATGATGAGTCTCGTATATTTGTTGATGATATAATTGGGCTTGTATCGTTCAACTGGTCACCAGATGGCAATCTTATTGCATATCGAACCCTTACAAATAACGGCTATGGTCGTCTGAACGTGCTTGACGCAGTAACGGGGGAACAAGTGGCTTTCACAACAAGTAGCGATGTGATTGCGTTCTTCTGGTCTCCGAACAGCACAAAAATCGCTTACGTCTCGCCAACAAATGATGGTAGTTCGATTAACACACGTGTAAACAGTCTCATAGACTTTGATCGGGCGTTACAACAGAACCCACAGTTATCGTGGGCTGTTCTGGACGTTGAGAGTGGCATAACACAACGCTTCACTAACTTTCAACCCACACCTGAAATGGTGTATCTGTTTTCATTCTTTGACCAGTTCGCACAAAGTCATCGTATTTGGTCGCCTGATAGCAACTATGTTGTATTTGGTGAAATCACGCAGGAAGATAAAACTGTGTTGAGTATTCTGGACGTAAACCGTGCTGGGGCAGTACCATTTTTGCTAGCTGAAGGGCGTGTTGGCATTTGGAGCTATGAGTAGGATTCATTTAGTCTTCGTAGTTCTTGCGGGTTGCCTCGCTGCGGTTGCAATTTTTGGATGCTCTCTATCCTCTGGAAATCCGCGTACGATCTATGTCACGGCTACACCAAATGGGCAAAGTATAAGTACCGCCATTGGTTCGCCTGTCCCAGACATGCCTGACGTAATTCCCACGGGCGATCCATTGAGAGTAGTTAGTTTTGAGACTCGACCTCAAGAACATATGGTTATCGCGGGTGATACGTTGACTTCCATTGCGAATCGTTATAGTCTAACGCTCAATTCGATACTTATTGCCAATCCATCAATCGATCCGAATCTACTATCTATTGGTCAGAAAATTCTTCTTCCGCCGCTGCCGCAATCAACAACGCCGAATATTAAAATAATTCCAGATATTTTATTTGTTCGTGGTCCAGGGAGCGAATCTTTTGACATTCGGGCCTACATCTCGACAATTCCGGGCTATATTCGTTTGTATACGGATGAAGTTCCAATTCGAATCGATAACGGAAGTGAAATACTTGTAACACTTGACGGGGCAAGCATAATTGAACGTGTTGCGCAAAACTATAGCATTGATCCGCGTTTACTACTTGCACTTATAGAATATCGTTCGAAGTGGTTGTCTCGAAGTCAAATTGCTGAAGCGGCGGTAAATGACCCTCTGTCATTGCCTCAGGCACTTGGAGAGACCAGTCGCGATGGATTGTACTCTCAGCTTACATGGGCCGCTAATCAATTGAATCAAGCATATTATGGCTGGAAAATCGGTGGCCTATTGTCACTAGAACTGCTTGATAGCGGCACATATACAATTGCAGCAACCTTGAACGCTGCTACTGTTGCAATACAGGTGTTTTGGGGTCAAATACTGGGAGAATTGGAGTGGCACCAAGCAATTTCACGCAATGGATTCTATCGTACTTACTACACGTTATTTGGCAATCCATTTGCGAATGAGTTTGAGCACATTCCCCCAAATCTTTCTCAGCCACGCCTGTTGCTGCCTTTCGCGAGCGACGAAATCTGGTATTTTACCGGTGGTGCGCATGGTGGCTGGGGTAGTGGGAGTGCATGGGCAGCACTTGATTTCGCACCACCGGATGATCCACCACCAGGAGAGTCATGTTATACTTCGCGCTTCTGGGTTCGTGCTGTTGCCCCTGGAATTATAGTGCGTAGTGACGAAGGTGCGGTCGTCCTCGATCTGGATAATGATGGATTTGAAACGACTGGCTGGACAATTCTTTATTTGCACCTTGCATCCGAAAAACGAGTTGATGTAGGTACAACTGTCGCCGCCGGTGATCCACTTGGGCATGCTGCTTGCGCAGGCGGTTTCTCTACGGCGACGCACTTGCATATTGCCAGACGTTTTAATGGCGAGTGGATTGATGCCGATTGCCATCAGTGTAGTCCTCATCACCCTAACCCAATTTTTGTGATGAACGGCTGGGAGACAGTCGGTATCCCAGGGCAAGAGTATCAAGGTTTTTTGGCACGCGGTGATGAAAGACGCATTGCTGAACAGGGGCGTTCAATCTCTGACAATCGAATTGCAGGATGAATGAGGTAGACACTTGAAACAGATAAGCTTCGCGGGTATGTGTTGGGTGTTGATAAGCTTTGCCATATTGTTCCCTCTTTCAGCAAGCGAACAAAATCAAGTATCTGCCACAGCGACACCACGTAGGGTAACTTTGCCCAGCGCAACGCCAATTCCAACCAGTGGCTCATCTCCAACACCAACACAGACTGCAACTGAAGTGCCGCCGGAAAATGGTGGAATTTTGCTGCAAGCATTAGAAACCGCAGGCGAAGTTAATGTGAGAATAGATGGAGATATTGATGCAGACCGCGTTGGGGCAATTCAGTTCGGTGATACGCATGTTGTGACAGGAAGATACTTTCGATGGTTTCGAATCCGCTTCGATCCTTCACCCACAGGACAAGCTTTCGTATTTGAAGACCTGGTACAAATTGTGCAGGGCGATGTCAGTTTAATACCTGATCTGGCTCTACAGGACAGCGATATACCCATTCAAAACACACCAATTCCAGAAAGTGTCCCTCAAACAAACACGCCTGATGTTCGTCAACTCACACCACCATCAGGGGCCGGTGTTGTGATACCTGAAAATGGGGATAACGAGATTTTGTCCGGTATACTTCCGACATTCACCTATCCGCCTCAGCTTTCTACGATCACAAGCACTCCCAAT
Organism: Anaerolineae bacterium; assembly: GCA_034435595.1. Taxonomy (GTDB): domain Bacteria; phylum Chloroflexota; class Anaerolineae; order Aggregatilineales; family Phototrophicaceae; genus JAVJSU01. The sequence goes on from DAOTXA010000238.1 coordinate 31,080, forward strand.
TCAGATACCAATCAACCTGGAGACGATCGCGAAATTGATGAAAATACATCAAATAACTTACCCAATCAAATTGCACCCATCACCCCAATACTGATTCTTGGAGCGCTGGGCGCACTTGGCTTATTATTCAGTTCATTAAGACGATAGCGCTTAGTAGCTACTGCAGGAAGAACAACCGGCTTCGTCGGCTGAATTATCTGCATCGTTTGAACTTTTGAACGATTTGCCACAACCACAAGAAGAAACGCTGTTTGGATTGTCGATGCGGAATCCACCGCCCATCAAACTATCCACGAAATCGATTGTTGCGCCCTCCAGGTACATCAAGCTAGTAGGATCAATAACAAGACGCACATCTCCACTAGACACAATCTGATCGTGTTCGCCGGGGGCCTGTTCGAAGGCCATGCCATACTGCATTCCCGAGCAACCACCACCACTCACAAAAACGCGCAGTACATGATCGGGGATTTGACGTTGCTCAAGCAATGTTTTGATCATCTCTGTAGCAGCAGGGGTTACGGTTAAGACAGACGTATCTGTATTTACCTCAACACCGACATTTTCGGGATCAACTACAGCCATTATATAATCTCCTATGTTCGTTGAAGTGATTGTATCATGCACGCATAGAATGGGCAATAAACTTTGCGAAGATAATAAAAACTACGCCTCATCTATACAAATATATAAGGCGCGTATCAGATATTTCGTGAGCAGGTCGCAGCATTACATCCTTGCAAATCTCACTTTTCACGCTTAAATCAAGACTATTCTCCGCGTGCCGGGATGAAATAGGAGCAAGTGGTGTCACCATCAGAAATTCGACCAATTCGACGAGGAACTGCACCCAGCAGAGTAGAAATCAAACGCATGTCCAGGTCACATAGTTCTTGTGAATTTTGAGCCACTTCGTGATACGGACAGTTTACAGTATGGAGTGTATAACCATCCTCGTGTGATTCCAAACGCGCTTTATAGCCACGTTCGTTCAGAAAAACGATAACCTCGCTAAGGCGCTGCTCGAAAGAAATACCAGATATTTCTGGGATTTCCGCTGCCATCGCATCCGCAACACCTTCGATGATGACATTCACGCCTTCTGGAGGCAATTGCTGACGAATCTGCTGAAGAAGATTCACCGCTAATTGTTGATAATTATTAGGGAAATGATTTAATGCCTTCTCTGAAAGGGCATAGACATGCTGAGGTCGCCCGGGCGCGTTGCGATGCCGTAAACGAGGCGCTGTAACTAAATCAGCTTCCTGCAAACGAGTAAGATGGTGTCGTACCGTTACCGCCGTAATGTTACCACGTCGTTTGCGCAGCTCCGACACTATATCGTCGACTGTAGCTTGACCAGACTCTTTTAGAATTTCAAGGATGTATTGTCGTGTTTCTTGCATTATTCGACGGCTTACACTTGTCCACTATGATTGCCAAAAGTCTAACATTAGTGCCATTAGCTTGTCAAATCTGGTCAAACTTAACAGTAGATCAAAGTAAATTCGCAGGGTAGAGTAGAAATTCTTATCATACGCAACAAATTGAGCGAACCAATGACACCTACAGTCGGATTTCAAGGCGTGCATGGAGCGTACTCTGAACAAGCCATACGTCA
>DAOTXA010000239.1:0-8137 GCA_034435595.1 Anaerolineae bacterium
TCAGCCCGTGTGACCTTTTACAACGCCATTGAAGGCGCACCTGCGCTGGAAATTCGCGGCGGTGACGGGCAGACGCTTATCGGGCAACTGGCCTACAGCAGCGATCCCGTTTTCCTCGATTTGCCGCCAGAGAACTATACGTTTCTCGGAGCCAGGGCAAATGGTCCGGCAGTGATGCAGACGAGCGTCAGCGTGGTCGCCGATTCTGCGCCGCTGGTGGTCGCCACCGGAACATGGGCTACCGGAGCCATCCAACTGAGTCCGGGCGGCGCGATCCCGGTCCCGCGTGAACCGAATGACGATGGCGGCGGCAATGCCCTGCTCGACCTGCTGCGTAATCCGCCGGTAGCCAACGCCTACCGCTTTGAACTGCTGCGCGGCGCACTTGATCGCACCGGGGTGACGCCCCTGCTCGACGCACCGGGTCCGCTGACGCTGTTCGCCCCGCACGATCTCGCCTTCGCCGCCAATCCAACTGTGCTGGATGCGGCGAATTTACCGGATATTTTGCGCCACCATATTGTGACCAACCGCGTCCCCATCGGTGACGATGCCGGTACGCTGACCGTCACCACTGCGGCGGGGCAATCGCTGACGATTACTGTTGATGCAACGGGGAATGTATTCGTGGGTGACGGTGCGACCGTCCTCATGACCATCGAAGCGACCAACGGCGTCTTGTATGTGCTGGATCGGGTGCTGGTTCCATAAAGTAGCTGCTTTAAAGCAGCTTTGCAGGCAGTCTGGTGACCACATCAGCCGGTGCTTGTACCAAACGGTCTAGCCGCATGGTTAATCCCCAGTTTTTAGGGGAAGGATGAAACCTGTACTGACAATTCGGCAGACTGCGGCTAAAGTGGAAGCATCGGTAATTCACTGTCGCTAATTGCGAAGTAGAGGCTGCATTCTTGCCGCCCGCAGGGAAAAATGGTCCAATGCCATTGTGATCAATATTTCACGCGAAAGTCCGAAAAAAGAACTGTTGCTTATCTGCGATTGGCGTTAATTCAGTTTTGGAGGGTCCACGATGGCAAAGCAATTCAAAATTCCCACATTGCCGGAAATCACCTACGAGTATCTGGGACTGCATAGGCAGCGCGTCCGCCAGACAGAGTATGAGCGAGTGCAAAACACCTTTCTCAAGGTGCTGACGCGCACCCGCAACGCCGAGGATATTCGCGCAGCACTGGCCCTCGATACCGCCCGCAACCTGCCTGTGCAGATGAAAAGTCCGGCTTACGAGCGGCTGCTTTCGTTGGAAGGCCGATTTCCGGCGTTATTGCGCGAATATGCGCAGGAAATGTATGATTTCGGCCCGGAATTCCAACAATACGCCGACCGTCTATGGGACGAAGCTAAAGCGCTGGAATCTGACGGGGACTGAGCAACCCAACCCCGTTACGCCGGGGTGTCGTCTGCACATAAGATAGGTAGAAAACGGGACGGCATACGCTACGCCGTCCCTCAAAAATACGTTCTTTGAGAGTCGTAACGTTTGTTTTTCACCAGAGAAAAGAGAACATCTTATGCCTGAACGCTACAACGACCAGTTCTGGGGCTATCTGGACCGGTTGGTGGCAAGCAGCGAGATCGTCATCGACCAGCCGAAGGACAGCCAGCATAGTGACTATCCTGAGACGATTTATCCGCTCGATTATGGGTATCTGGCAGGGACGACCTCGGCGGACGGTTCCGGGATTGACGTGTGGACCGGCACAACCGGCGGTAAAACACCAGACGGGATTCTGGTCACCGTCGATCTCATCAAGCGCGACTCAGAAATCAAGGTTCTGGTCGGTTGCAGCGAGGCCGACATGATGACAATTGTCGAGTTTCACAACAAAACGGACAACATGCACAGTCTGCTCATCCCGCGCAACAGAGAATGATGCGATGCGGGCGCAGTCAAGTATGCCTGCACCGGCTTCTACCCCGGCGTTTGTCGGGTTTCCTTGATGTTTGACCCGTTTTTAGCTGATTGTCTACTCAATCCCGCATAAATGCGCTAGACTTCACCGCGAATAACAGTTGATAACAGTTGATGAGTAAAACGGTGATCCCTTATGACCGATGCCCTTGAAAACCCTGTTTCGTCAGTAGAGGACAAACGTACATCCGCGACCCTGCTGTCGCGCCTTCTGAATGCGAAAACGCTCAGTCTGCTGGTGCTGTTCGTAGCGATTGTCATCAGCGGCTATTTGAGTTATCTGAAACTGGCCCCACAGCAGGAAGCAGTGTGTGTTAGCGGCGACAGTTTTGACTGCGGCGTCGTCCTCAACAGCATCTATTCCGAGATTCAGGGCGTGCCGATTGCCTACCTCGGTCTGGCGACGAACCTGATCATCGTCGCGCTGCTGGTGTTGGAGGGTGCGGTCCCCTTCCTGCGGACCTACGGCCCGTTCCTGGTGTTTGGCGTGGTGTTGTTCGCATTCGTATTCTCGGTGTATCTGGTGTACGTGCAGGCGGCCCTACTGCGAAGCTACTGCCCGTGGTGTTTGACGCATGAGGCGCTGATTACGGTGCTATTTGTATTATCGGGATGGCGGCTGCTCAACTGGTCGAGCAAGGATGAACTAGAGGACGCATAGGCTCGACCTGTACTGTCCAGGCTGATAAGCGGGCGCGGAAAAGCGAACCGAAGTTTTGACGCGCCTCTCCGAGTCACACGGGGCGTGGGCCGCCAGATTGCGGCCCATTTTGTCAAGAAACACGCTGTATTCGATACGATCGCCACCCTAGAGGCTCAACAAATACGCGATCAAATCCGCGATTTGCCGTGCTGTGAGTTCCTCGTCATAGGTGTTGGGCATGGCGTTTCCGTAGTCCTCAAGGACATAACGACCGGGTGCGGTAATCGCGTAAAATGTGTATTCCAATGCCGATTCGCCTTCCACACGCTCCCCGGCAATCTCCCCGTATCCTTCGAGGGAGGGTGAGCCGGTCGCGTCTTCGTTATGACAGGAATCACACGTGGCGATGCGGGCACTTGACTCAAAGTAAACGCGTTCGCCGCGCTCGGCATTGCCTGCCGGCGGCAAATTCTCGAAAGACAGGCTACTTTCTCTACCAGCGTCGGCACAGCCGACCAATACCAGCAGAAAGACAGCGCAAATCGTCAAGGTTCGGACCATCACAAGACCTTTTTCATTGGAACAAAATCAACGGGAAACAGAATTAACCAGAGCGAGTATAGCATAATTAAAACCCAACAGAGGGGTGACGATTGACATGACCTGGGCATACCAGAAGGTCAAAACGAATGGCATTCACATCAACATTCACCGCACGGGCAAAGGCGAGAAGCCACCAGTCGTGCTGCTACACGGCATCACCGATAATGGCCTATGCTGGACGCGTACCGCCCGCGACCTTGAAGCCGACTACGATGTCATCATGGTCGATGCACGCGGACACGGCGAATCCGACAAGCCGGAAACCGGATACGGTCCCGGCGACCATGCGGGAGATGTCGCGGGGGTGATCAACAAGCTAGAACTCACGCGTCCGGTGCTGATCGGGCATTCGATGGGCGGATCAACCGCCGCCCACGCCGCTGCGATGTACGGTGATAAACTGCGCGGTGTCATCTTCATTGATCCGCCGCTGCGCGAACCGGGACAGGGGCGTGATCCCGACGAGGTCAAGAAATGGCGCAAGGGCATCGCACAGAAGAGTAAATGGTCCCTACAAGACCTCATGCAAGAGGCGCGACAGAACGGCTGGGACGAACTGGAAATCGAGCCGTGGGCTACCTCCAAGCAACAGGTCAGCCCTGAAGTCACGGAATATGTGACTGCCCAGCGCACCCACTGGCGCGACTTGCTGCCGCGTATAGACGTTCCCGCGCTGCTGGTGACCGGCGACGTAGAAAACGGCGCGATTATCACGCCGGAAATCGCCAAAGAAGCGGTGGACCTGCTGCAACTGGGTCAGCATAAGCACATCGCGGGGACCGGGCATAACATCCATCGCGAGGACTACACCACCTGTATCGACGCGATTCAGGCGTTTCTGAGCGAACAATTGAAAGAAAGGTGAATCGCAGAAAAGATTCAAAAAAGCCTGGTTCTTTCCTTCGTATCCTTCGTAGTTGAGTGATTGCCGGGTACGACAACGCAACGCGCACTACGACGCACCCGATACTATCAAATGGACGCTTGCAATGTGTCCATTTCCTGTATGTTGCGTTTATCAGAGATAACTTCAACTATCCTGATTTGCTTGCTAAAGAACCCATTCGTCGAATGCTTTAGCCGTAATCGCCGACGATTCAATGCTCATGCTCGTTTTCCCTCATTCGGTCACCAGATTCTACAATCTTTCCGGCAGAAATATGGCACATGCCCCAACATCAAGTTCTGATGCGCTTGCCCGATCTTACAACGTGCCCGATTCCACCAGTTGTTGCAGGAAGGCGTCAATGGCCTGTTCCACGTCTTTGATGCTGCGATAGCGCACGACGTGCAGGTCGTTCTCGATGGCGATTTCGGTCGGGGTGTCGGCGTCCTGGGCGATGAGCAGCAGCGGGCGTCCGCGTCCCAGAGCATAGCCGAGTTGCAGCATGTCAAATTGAGTGGCGCGGGTGAGGTCGATAATGACCATCGTCGCCCGGTCAATGTGGTTGCGAATCTGCTGGAAGTCGTAGGGGGCGGCTGTGTCGTTGTCGGCAGCGGGCGAATAATCGACACGCTCGCACAGCAGCCCATAGGTATGCGTCGGCTGCTGGATGCCGAAGTAAAACAGGTCGTCGGCGTTGCCCGTGTCGGACAGCACAACAAAGGCGTTTGGACGTTCCGGCATGACAGGGGCGAAGGTATCTTGCTGGTCGGGCGTATCGGTATGGGTCGTGCCTACCAGCCGGAAGTCGTCGCCATCCTGTTCGATGGTGTCGATAGCCAGCGCCAGATTGTGTACCACGTCTTGCAGACGACCGACCCGGCGTTTGTCGAACTCGCAGACGGTGATGTGCTTGAGTGCGGGCGGCAGTGTATCGGCATTCATCGCGTCGAAAACCCCCTCGATTTGCTGGCGGAACGCCTCGGTTTCGTCCAATCCGAAGCCGGGGCCGTGGATCGTCATGGCGATATGTTCGGTATCGGGCGCGGCTTCTTCCAGTGCGGATAGCACGCGTGCGGCCCAATCGCGTATGCCCTGATAACCAATAGCACTCAAATACGTCGTGCCGACAAACAGCACTTTATCCGCTGGCATGAAGGGGGGCGTGTCGAAGGTCACGTATTCGTTGACATCCGGGTCAACCTGGTCGGGGTCCGTGACGATTTTTGCCATTGTTAACAACCCGGCGATAACGCGGTCGGCCCCGTGTAGGCCCTTCGCGTATTTCAGGGCGATGACATCCGCATCGACTTCGGCAATATTCTGCTCGATGATACGAAGCGTGACCTTGCGTTCTCTACTGGTGTGTGCTTCATCTATTATGCCAGATAGACGGCGCAGCGTGTTGATCATGCGACGGCTGAGGGCATCCGGCGTGCTGCGGCGCAAATCTTCGTATTGCAGATCGCCCAGGCGCGACCAGGGTTTTCCGGCAATGAGTACCGGGAACACAGGTAAGCGCTTATCCTCAGCGATGAGCAGTTCACGCGTTACCCAGCGAGAATCGTCAGAGTTCGGTGACATGACGACAATGAAGGCGCACGCCTTGACGATGCTGGCTTCGATTGCATCCCACCATTCGTCACCGCTGCTCAGGCGGCGCTCGTCCATCCACACCGGGATGCCGGCTTTTTCCAGACGATAGCGCAGGGCACGCACAACGTTGATATCCTGCTTACTGTAGCTGATAAACACATGGGTCATGGCGGCATTCCCCTGGCTGCAAGGCGATCACAGCTAAATTATAGCCTAAAGGAGAAAATCAGGGCTAAGGCCAGCGCGATAAGTGCGGAAGGGCGTGGAGAAGACAACAGGCGTATTTTGAGAAAATCCTACGCCGAACATACGCCCGTCCTACGCCCACTATGCGTACCCATCGAAACATGGAACGCCAGACGATTCCCCTGTGTCTGTCTCACCATAAGCAGATGACACAAGGGAGCCAAACACATGCGATTCCAACTGCAAAAACTTACGATTTACGGCCTGTTGGCGTTGATCGTGCTGGCGGGGTGTTCGCTGGGGTCCACCGTGGACGATCCAGCCAGCGACGATCCGCAGCCGACACCGACCGATTTCATCGTGCTCGATCCGTCACCGACCGATGAGCCGACACTAAGCCCGACCTCGACGCCAGAACCGACGTTCACGCCACGACCAAGCAACGACGACAACAATGACGACGATGACGGCATCGTCGTGCCCATCAACCAACCTGTCATCCCCTGTGTGCCCGCCCCGGTGACATGGCCGGTATATACAGTTGTCAGCGGCGACACCTTGAGCAATATCGCCGTTCGCACCGGGGGCAGCGTCAACGAACTGGCATCGAACAACTGCCTCGCCGATCCAAGTCGCATTTCGGTCGGGCAGCAGTTGCGCGTACCGCGTCTGCCGCTGCAAAACGAGCAAGTTGGTTGGATTACGTTCAGTCCCGCGCCCGTTGTCAACAACGGCGTGAATCTGCTGCAAAGCGGGCAGACCTACACCCTTATCTGGACGGGTGCGTCAATGAGTGGCCTTGTCGCGGTGGATTTCGTGTTCTATTCAAACGACACGCCCAACTACTTCACCATCGGCACCGACGCGTGGCTGACAGACGGCGCATCTGCGACATGGATCGCGCCTAGCACCATCAATGGAACGGTCGTGGCAATCGGTCGTCGCAGCGGTACAGAGACGATCCGCTTCTCTGCTGATGCCAACGTGTACGCCTTCCACCCGGATATGGGACGCTATGGCGCGGTCACAGTCGATCCCTATGTCAGCCTTGAGGGTGACATCTACTCGGTCAACCAGGGTTCGACAGCTACGCTGGCATGGCCAGAATCGCCACAAGCCGACATTACCCGCGTCGAATTCGAGATGGAGATTGCATCTGCCGGATCGCCCAGTTGGACACTCATCGGCACTGATGTCAACCTGAGCGACGGTGCGCAGGTGCTTGTCACCTTTACCCCGCACATGACCGGGCGCGTGCGTGCAGTCGCCTACCGGGGACAGGCGAAAATCGCCGAAGTGCTGCGTTACATCACGATTTATCACCAGTTCATCCCGCCCGCGCCCGTCGTAGAGGGGAACATCCAGTTCTTCCCGGTGCTGGATACGGTCAATGGTGAGGCGGTGCTGGAGATCGGCGCGACGGTGTCGCTGGTGTGGGCAGAGGCGGGCAACCACACCATGATGGGTGCGGCCTTCTACATCCAGCGACCGGGCGAGTCACCGATTAGCCTGGGCAACGACTACGATACGAGCGATGGCGCACAATACACATGGCTGGTCAGCGAGATGCCGCCGGGAACGATCGTCTACGCCGAGGGGCAGCTTGTCAGCGATGCACACGGCTCGGTCCGCTCGTATGATACGCCGTTTTCCACCGGGACCGCATCCCCGCCCCCGGAGGAGACGCCCGAACTCACCGCCGAACCAGGGGCATAGGGCACAGAAAATGTGACTCGCATAGGGCGCAGCGTACTGCGCCCCCTGTGTAACAACTTAAGCAGATGCAATGGAGATTTACTGGTTCTACCGGAATTGGTGGAAATGCAGTTTTTATGCACCCTTATCCTAAGAAGCTATTTGAAAATGCCCCCTCACCCTAAATCCCTCTCCCACGTTGGGGAGAGGGACTTGATAACAAGCGTTATTTTCCACCTCGCCCCTTGTGGGAGAGGGGGGCACAGGGGGGTGAGGGGAGGCATGGATTTTGACTTCTCAAACGGCTTCTAAATCTCAGAACTCTTGCCCTTAGAAGATTTAATTGGGTAACGGTACGCCATGAGATTGATCTACGGCGGACTCCCTCCAGGGCGTCCACCAAATCATGTAGGGATGCGCTACAGCGCGTCTGTACTGGTATTTCTCCCCTTGTGGGTTCAGGGGCCGGAGGTGAGGGAAAAGGCGCATATTTTCGCTTCCAGCAAACAGGGGTACGACCGCAGAAAAACGTGGTGGTTCGACGATGATCATTGCGGGCGGCAAAAATGCCGCCCCTACAAGTTCATGAAAGGTGTGTAGGGGT
>DAOTXA010000240.1:0-2143 GCA_034435595.1 Anaerolineae bacterium
GAGATCAGCGCATCACCCAGAACCGACTCGCGCTCGAAGTTGAAGGGCAGCACGCTGGCGATGGCCCGCTCGATGTGTACGGGCGTACTATCGGCGTCGAAGCTGACGAAGTATACACCGTGGGGAAACTCTGGTAATTGCTGGCGGGCGACTTCCAACGCCAGACGGCTTTTGCCAATACCACCCGCGCCGACCAGCGTCAGCAGGCGGCAGTTCGGTTTTTCCAACTGGCCCAGAATTTGCAACACATCGTCGGGGCGGTCGACAAAGGGCGTGTGGGGCTGCGGCAGGTTGCTGGGCGATTGTGCCTGTGCGACCGCGATAATCTCGCCCGCCTGAATCTGCGCGAAGAGGTCTTCGGTTTGCTCTTCGGGTTCGACGCCCAGTTCCTCATCAAGCACGCGCACGACCGTCTCGTATTGGGCCAGCGCCGCGCCACGCTGTCCTGATTGCGCCAGCAGCCGCATCATCAGACGGTGCGCTTCCTCGCGCAGCGGGTCCAGACGCAGCACTTCCGTCACGTGTTCGACCCCGGCGGCGGCGCTGCCACGTTCCAGCGCATACAGCCCCAGGCGATAATATGCATCCATGACCTTGCTGCGCAGCCGTTCCTGTTCCAGCACCAGCCAGCCCTCGAATTCGCGGGCATTGCGGATGTGAAAGCCATCAAGGAACGTACCTTTATACAGCTTTAAAGCGGATTCAAGCGCGTGCGCTGCCGCCCGCGTAAACGTACCGCGCTGCTGCCAGCGGTTTTCCGCCGCGCTCAACGCGGTGTCGAGGGCGCTGATGTCTAGCCAGTAGTTGCTATCGGGATTGATGGCAATGGACTGGCGGGTCACCTGCAAAAACGGGGCCAGTTGCTTTTGCAAGCTCGATAGTGCTGTTCGTAAATAGGACATCGTGCGTGCCTGCGGTAAATCATCCCATAGAAGCGTGCCCAGCACCTCACGGGGATGCTCTCGCGGGTTGGCGGCGATATACACCAGCAGCGCTTCTACCTTGCGCGACACGAATCCGGTAACTGGCGCGTCATCCAGATGGATGCTGAGGCCACCTAATGTACTGATTTTCAACTGCCTGTGGGTGGGTGCGTTGTCTGGTGCGTTCACCATGCTGTCCTTCGACTGTGTTGCAACGGGTACATTTGACCACGTTTACATATTTTACCCAACTCTGCGACACATCCGGCAATGCTTCGCCAGATTGGATGTATTCGAAAATGGGAAGATTATTGAACCTACGAAGGCACGAAGGAGGCAAAGAAACCTTCAAGTGTCAGAGGGTGTCGGTAAAAATGTGCGTTACCTGTTTTTGCCGCCATCGGCTAAAGCCGACGGCTCTAAATTGCGCTTTGACCGGGTCGTGGCCTTCTCTAGAAAAACCTCTTCGTGATTTTATCCTCATCATGGGTCGTGGATTGGTGGGGTCGTGGCTTAATCGCTGGTTGTGAGGATGGGAAGGTAGATCACGAACGTGGACCCTTCACCGGGGGCACTTTCCACGCTGATCTTCCCGCCGTGTAACTCGACGATTTTCTTCGCCAGTGACAGCCCCAGCCCGTGACCACGCGGCGCATCGGGCACGTCAAACCATGCGAAATACTCGAAAATCTCGTCGTGGCGTTCTGGTGGAATGCCGGGTCCGTTATCACTGACGAGGATGCACACCTGATCGTCCCGGTGCTCGGCACGTACCCGTATTTCACTGCCGGACGGTGTGTATTGGATCGCATTCTTGATGACTTGATCCAGCCCCTCTGAAAGAATCGGCTCATTGCCAGAAATCATCAGCGATTCGTCCTCGGCCTCAACGATGAGCGTATGCCCTTTACCCGTGATAGCCGGTTCTTGCTGGCGGTGAACGCGTTCCAGCATCGACGAAATACGAATGTCGGCGAAGCTATAATAATCGCGGTCTTCCAACCGGGCGAGTGTGTGTAATGCTTTGACCAAACCGAGGATGATGTCGGTCTGTTCAGAGAGTGCGGCGAGGTGCTGGTGGCGTCTGTCTTCGTCTGGCGCACGCTCGATCAAATACAACTTGGTGCCGATAACCGCCAGCGGGTTGCGAAAGGCATGACCTGCCCCACGTAGAAGTTGGGTCAACAGGGCTTTGCGCTCGCGCTCGACAGCGGCTTCGC
>DAOTXA010000241.1:0-21117 GCA_034435595.1 Anaerolineae bacterium
GACGGTGACACGCTTCCCGGCGGCGGCGAGTCGAATTGCTGCGCTCAAACCGCCGATACCCGCCCCGATGATAATCACAGAATCGCTCATTGAGCCGCTTCTTTCATGTGCGGTTGTCGTTCGTCGTCCCCGTTATTCGATTTCGCAGATTCAATGATTCGCCCTTTCCAACGTGGCCCGCCGGAATAGTGCCAGCGAATCGAGCGCATAGCGATGGCGGTCATCAGCAACACGGAAACGGGCATTAACAGAGCGTCAAGTACCCGCTGGCGACTGAATGCAGCGGTGACGGCACGAATCGTGAGTCCGGCGATAGTCAAAATCAGCGGGATTTGAGGCCACCCGTTCGCGCCAAACGCCCATCCCGTGATCAACCACGCTACCGGAAACAGAAACAGCAGCCAGTGAAAGATCGTCGCCAGCAGCAAAACGGGCACGCTGTTGCCATACCCGGCGAGGATGTTTTTGGCGTAGCCGTCGCGGACGGTGGGCCAGTCTTCATACATCCGCGCATTGATAACGCCGCCGCCGTCCGCCATGTGCAGGCGCATTCCGCGTGATTTGACCATCCGTGCCAGTGTCACATCTTCAAGGACATTATCGCGCACAGCCGCATGTCCGCCGACGGATTCATACACGTTGCGCTTCCAGACCATGCATTGACCGCACGCAGCGGCGAAGGGCGCTCCGAGTGCGCCCCCCGGCGCGTAATACGTGCCGATTACAGGCAGATACGCGCCGATCGCAAACGCCATCAACGGCACGACGAGGCGCTCCGGCAGGGTTTCGGCTTGTTGTGTGGGCCAGACCGTGTACAGGTCGGCGTTTGTGCGCTGCATCTCGGATAGCAGCGTGGATAGCGCATCCGGTTCCCACCTGACATCGGCGTCGGTGAAAATGAGTAATTCGCCCTGTGCGCGTTCCGCCATCTGGTGGCAAGCCCAATTCTTGCCCATCCATCCCGGCGGCAGCGATTTGCCGGATATGAGTTTGACGCGTGCGTCACCATCCGCAGAGTCACGCACGATTTGCGCCGTGTCGTCGGTGGAATTGTCATCAAGTATGATCAACTCGAAATCAGTGTGCGCCTGTGCGACGAGGCGGCGCACTGTCTCGCCAATGACGTGGGCTTCATTGCGTGCCGGAATTATGATCGACACGAAGGGCCGAAAATCCGCCGGGGCGGGGCGCGGACGCAGACGCGTGAACACGAACACGTTCATCAGTGTGATGATGCTCACGCCGACAAAGATGACCGCAATGAAAAATACGATCAGTTCAAAAGCGCTCATGAGGTGCCGTTCGCTTCCTTCGGGGACAGGGCACGCAGCTCAATCGGGTCACGGCGCAGGTCGCGCCAGTGACGCAGCAGCAGCAACCCCCAGTTGAAGATAACGACGGTCAGCAGGGCGTTTTCCGCCCCTGTCGCAAACAGAAACGCCGCCATCACGCTAATCGTGAACATGGTCGCCCATGCGCTTGAAGTCAGTAGCAGATATAGCATCACCAGTGTAGTGATTCCCACCAGCGGAACCGTCCACAGGGTCAGGCCAATCCACACGCCGCCAGTGGTGGCAATGGCCTTGCCGCCTTTGAAGTTCAAAAAGGGTGAAAAGGCGTGTCCCAACAGGGGTGCAACCGCGATCATCGCCAGTGGCAGGCCCTCAATCTCGAAGATGTAGCGGGCCAATCCCACCGGGAACGCGCCTTTGGTCACATCGAGCATGAGCGCGAGGCCGCCCCATGTGAGGCCACCGGCGCGGACGGCGTTAAACGCTCCTGGATTGCCGTCGCCATAGTCGCGGGGGTCTTTGCCGTTTCCCCATTGGATCACCCACACCGAAAAGGGCAACGCTCCCGACAGAAACGCCAGCGGGATCATCACCAGTTCAAGCAGCGTCATTTGCTTGCCTCATGTAGCCGCGAATCGCCAGCGCTAAGAATCCGCCCATGATGAGACTGCCGACCAGCGCCGGACCCGGTTGTCCCCAGAACAGGGCCAGCCCAAAGCTCTGCAAGAACCACACGACGCCATAGATCACCAGCAGCGGCAGGAGAGGGAGTTCGCGGCGATCAGGGCGGATGAGGCCAGTAACGACGACGCCCGTTAGCACCCATCCGGCATAGTTCACCCACGGAATACCGAAATAGCCGTTCGGGTTCTCCCACGTCCAGAAGCCCCATGCCACCATCTGCGGATCAAGAAACAGGTCCCACGCGGTGATTGCCAGCGCACTGATGGCAGCGAATGCCGCCGGCCCCCACACCTTACGGCGATTGTCACCCAGAATCAGCGCGGCGACTGCCCAGGAAGGCACCAGCATCATGAACCATGCCAGCGGAATTAACAGCGGGACGCCGCCAAGCTGTGGTTGTAGTGCGTCAGTATACGTATAGCCGCCAAAGGGAAATCCAGTATGCGAGCCAAGCCATTCCAGACCCCATGTAACGGCGGCGACGATCAAGAATGTGCGTGCGGTGCGGGTGGTTCCCCACACGCGCAGGCTTGCATCCAAGACCGCGAAGAACTGCACAACCAGCGCGAAGGTGATGGCCTGTGGGCGAACTCCCTCGCCGATGGTCCATTTCATGATTGGTAGCGCGATCATCGCCAGCATCCACGCCACAATCAACCCGTATTGCACGAGTTGGCGGCGGTCGAGGGCGATCAGTTGGTTGGAAATGCGATTTAGTGTCGTCATAGATAACTCAGCAGTTATAGGTAGCTCAGTAGTTTTGGGATGTCACCGTGAACTTCAAGCGCGGCGTTGCGCCCGGTGCCTTCGTAGATCGTGTAGCCGTCGCGTCGTGAGAGCCGCACCTGCACGCTGGATTGCATGGTTTCGTCAACGCGCTTGTGCATCTCTGTACGGATCGGTGCTTTAAGCAGGCCGCCGCTGCGCCGTTCTGCGATGAGTTCAATGCGGTGTTCGCGGTCCACGACCGTGTAGTAAACATGATCGTCGGTGAGTTCGAGGCGGTCGATTTTCGCGCCGGTATAGGTCGCCATCTTGTACAGCCGGTTCTGATGCTGGAATCCAAGCAGGAAGCCCGTAAACGTCCGCCCTAACGACGGAATCAACGCTGCCGAAGTCATCAGACTCGTTTCCGGCGTGTCGAAGTGATTGGTCTGCATCCACACATACGCCGAGGGGAACGACTGCCCCCAGTCCTTTTCGATGTAGCCGCGTCCGCCGTCGAGTGATTTCGTCTCGCCGTTTACGGTCAACGCGCCGCTGACGCTGTGGTCAAAGCTCAATACGCCATGATAACATTCCATGAAGGGCAGCCAGCCATACCAGCCCATGACGCCCGGTTCCAATACGCTGACGGGCCAGCCCGTTCCCGCCCCGAAACGCAGTTCGCCGCGAACGGTTAACTGCTCGTTGTTGATATTGAGCGAGAGACAATCGCGCCGGAAGTGGTTGTCACCCACCCATACATCGAATTCCTCTTCATGGGCGCGGAAGGCATCGACCGGGTATTTGTGATAGGTTGCGGTCCCGGTCATGCCGTCGAGGACCTGCACAAACGACTCATTGACCTGCCCGTCCTGTCCCTTGAAAACGCCGGGGATAATGGCGTAGCGGCTTTGCTCGTCGGCGCTGAGGACTTTGAAGTACCAGCCTTCGAAATAGGGTGCTGGCTTGTTGAAGCCGTGATAAATCTCCGGGTGAAGCGTTTCATAGATAAAGCGGCGAATCACGATGCGGAATCCCTCACAAATTGGCTGGAAAAAGTAAGTAAGGCGCGTTGAATCGCGTGCCAGTCGCCGCGTGTGGGGTCAATAATGTCGTGTTCGGCGCGGACTTCTTGATAGTCTACGGTTCCCGCAATGCGGTTGACCAGTTGTCGCGTGTGATGCGGCTTGACCAGATCGTCAGCACTTCCCTGTAAGGCGAGCGTTGGTGTTTTGATGCGCGGCGCGATTTTGTGCGCAATCTGCCCGGCGCGGTGAATCTGCGCGAACATCTTCACAGGCACGCGGAAATTGCGGATGGTCTCGCGGGTTTCGGGGTCATCCAGGTCAGCATCCGGCAGAAAGTTGTGGATGCCGTCGCGCACATCGGGCTTTTCAAAGTCGAGCTTCAACCACTTAAAAATGCGCGGATTCGGGAAAAGATGCTTGAGAACGGGCATAGTCGTCCACACATAATGATCGACCTTCCAGAACGGTGCGAACAGAATCAACCCGTCCGGCGTATGCGATATGTTCGCTGTTACCTGCATCGACAGCGCCGCACCAAGCGAATGTCCGCACAGGAGAACGGTGTCGTATTCGCGTTGGATCGCTTTCAATTCGCGCTGTACAGCGGTGACCCATTCGGATTGCGTGCGTTCTGACAAAGTCTCTACGTCAGGGCCAAAACCGGGTAACAACATTCCTCTTACTGTCCATCCTGCCGCGTGAAATACTTCGGCAGTTGGGAGCAACTCGGCGGGCGTACCGGGGAAACCATGCACCAACAAGGCCGCGTTGCGTCCGGCGTGCCATGTAAACGGCTGGTGTTCTGCACCCTGAAAGGCTTGCATCTGTTCTGGAAACATTGGCGTTCAACGTGTGCAATCAATAATGAGTGCAGTGTAGACGCAAACCATGAGTGAAGATTTAACGCGCTGCGAGAAGCCTATGATTTGGCGTTTTGATCGCGCAGGGCTTTGAGTTTACTGGCGAAGGTCGAGTCATGCATAAACAGCAGCAAGCCCTGAATCATCACACCAACACCGTTGCCACGCATGGTCGCACTGTTTTTGCCTTTGACGAGTGCTAACCATAATCCGCTTGCCATATAGACCAGATTCAGGCGATTGTTGATCCACAGCAGGCGATAGAGCGATTTCGCCTCTTTTTGCATCAGTTCGGGGTCAAGCGGGTCTTCAAGGCTCTGTTTCTTCCTATGCGTCGTAACCAGTCCGAAGGCGACAATGCACAGGTTGATAAATGCCCATCCAGCGGCCTGTGTGCCAATGCCTTTGACGAGTTTATTTTCGTTCCGGCTCAGTTTTGCGCCGACGATAAGGTTGATGATATTCCACATGCGTAGGCGAAACAACATCGCCCGGTTGAATTTCCAGTAGTTCATTTGTTGAGTAGCCTTTTCTTGAGCTTCAGATAGGCGGGTTTGAGCGCTTCTGGCAGGCGATCTTCACTGTCTTTAGATTGCACCAGCGTTACACCGAAGACCAGCAGCACGTTCGTCACAAAGAAAAACAGTAATTCCTCAAACGGTAGATGCTTGCTGATGACTTTCGCGCCCGTGGTATGTTCTGGCGTGATTTCCCAGATGCCGCGCCCGATGGCAATAGAATCCGTTGCGCCGAGGTAGGCGGTGGTCGGCAACAGGGACGCAGCAATTAGAGAACGATGTCGCCACAGAATATCACCGCCGAAGCCGGTTTGCAGCATAATTGGCGGCAGCGCCCAACTTAGGATTAGCGCCAGATAGTCCTTGCGATCCCCGGCGAGGCGCTTCAACGAAGCCAGCCACAGCAGACTTACCCCGCTTGTGAAGGCAATAGCGCTTTTGCGCTGCGAGGCAGCCACCTCTCCGACATAGGGAATTTCATCTGCCGGAATGCGCCGCATGAGATACTGCGTCCATGATCCCGCGAGCATCGTTTGCAGTACGAAGAAGCTGTATTCTTCAATAGGAACGTAACCAATTGTGTGTCCGGTGACGAGATCATCGTCATACGACCACACGTTATTGGCGACGAGGTAGTTATCCCACAGGGTTGTATAGGCGACGGCAACGGCGACATGCGCCGCCAGTGTGCCGTTTTCAGGCCAGTTTTGTAGGGAATCCGGTATGTCTCGTTGCTGCTGGTTGTCGCGGTGGATCAAATATCGAATCGTAATCAGCGGCAAAATCACGAAACGCACCAGAAATCCGAAGTAGGTCATACGAGTTCAGTCTTTTTTGTCGTTGTCGTTCTCAAGCTGTGCCAATACGTCCGTGATCGCACTGCGAATGATCGTCGCGGAACGGTGTAGCTTGTCCTGTTCGCTATAGCTCAGGGGTAGGGGAAACGTCTCCATCACGCCACTGCCGCCGATCATTCGCGGCAAAGCGACGGTCACGTCATTGACGTTGGCGACACCCTGTGTTTGCGCACATACGGTCAACACGGCACGCTGGTCGCTTAAAATTACGTCTACCAGATAGGCGAGGGCGCTGCCGATTCCGTAATAAGTCGCCTGCTTGCCCTCAATGATGTGATAGGCGGCATTGCGAACATTGTGATCGATGCGCTCGCGGTCGTCAGCGTTGAGCTGGATGCCGCGCACCTCGCAGAAATCTTCCAGATTGATCCCCGCAACACGGGCCAAAGACCATGTCAGAACCTCACTGTCACCGTGTTCGCCGACAACATAACCGTGTACGTGCTGCGAATCCACACCCAGATGGCGACCAAGTAATGCGCGAAAACGAGCGGTATCCAACATCGTGCCAGACCCGATCACCCGGCTCGCAGGCACGCCTTGTTCAGCGGCGAATTTGGCGGTGAGATGTGTCATGACATCAACCGGATTGGTTGCTACAACGAGGACTGCGTCTGGCGCGTATTCGAGTATTTGCGGCACGATCTGCGCGAAGATTTTCGCATTGCGACCAAGCAGTTGCAGGCGCGATTCACCGGGTGACGCTTGATTTACCCCGGCAGCGATGATGACGACGCGGCTACCCTTCAATTCGCTGTAGTCGCCGTCGTTGATTTGAAGCGGTTCCGCAAATGGGACCGCATGATAGATGTCGTCTGCTTCTGCCCCGGCCCGTTTGCGATCGAGGTCTACGAGAACGATTTCTCGACCAACACCACGCATAACCATCGCATACGCCGCTGTTGAGCCGACAAATCCGCTGCCGACAATGCCAATTTTCATGGGGACTCCTCTACATGGTTTCGGATGCGTCGAGTCATACCATGAGTGAGGTTAAGTGTCATCAGTGAATTGTGCTGAATTATGTTATGCGCGAGCGACGGCTACGTCGCCAGATTCCCGGCAAGCGTGCCACCTTGCCCCATGTTCTGATGTGGGCGCGACGACTGAACACATCGCAGTCATTATCTTCGATGTTATCGAGGATCGCGGCGTACAGGTCCGAGGCGGCGGTGATGGCGAGGCGTCCGTCGCGGTCGAGCATGGCGATTCCCTCGCGGGATTCTTCATACAGGCGGCGGTTGCGTTCGATCTGATAGTGCATGAACTCGCGCCATTCAGGGGTGACCACGCCCGCGTCAAACATGTCCTCGTCAATACCAAAGGCGGCTAGTTCGTCCTGTGGCAGATACAGACGTGCAGCACGCCAGTCCTCAGCGACATCGCGCAGGATATTCGTTACCTGCAAGGCAACACCCAGTCGCACCGCATACGGCAGCGCGTCCTCGCCAGAGAAGCCGATAATGTGCATCGCCATCAGACCAACCGTTGAGGCAACACCATAGGAATATTCGGCAAGGTCGGCGAAGGTAGCATAACGTTTCTGCGTTAGATCACGCGCCACACCGTCGATTAACTGCTCGGCATAACCGCGTGGGATGGAGAATCGTGCGCTGGCGTCTGCCCATGCAAGAGCAACCGGATCATTCGCCGGGGGATACGGGGCCGTCACACGTTGACGCCAGTCTTCGAGTAGGATTGTGGCCTGTTCATCATCATATTCGTCCACAATATCGTCAGTGATTCGGCAGAACGCATACAGCGCACGGGCAGCACGCCGCTTTTCCAGCGGCAGTAGTGATGACGCCATGAAGAACGTCTTGCTGTGCTGGCGGGTGATCGCTTCACAATGCTGGTATGCAGCATCCAGAATATCGGTGTCGGCATGGATAAGGCCGGGTGCGCCAGATTTCAGGGCTTCTTGTGCCCAGGTCAGCAACCGATACTCCCATGTATTTGGAACCTGAAGACTCATACGCAGCTCACTTGAATAGCAGGAGTAAATTTTGCATTACAACAGCGGTGTGTTGCAGCGTTGGTACATTAACGTCAGACATTATCTATTACAGGGACATAATCTGAGATGAGATGTCACTGAGTATGTAATGAGGATGACGAAATGTTACGAACGTGACCCCCGGTTACAGATCAAGTTCCCCGGATTCCCCTGCGCTTATAGCTTCCATTATTGCAGATGCTACCGATTCTGGCGATATTGCACCATCAGGCTTGCTAAATGGCACGTTATCCCAGAAGTCTGTATCGACTGCCGGCGGGCGCACCATAGTGATGTTTCGCCTGCGATTCTCTTTACGCAGAACAGCTACCATCGTTTCGAGTCCGGCTTTGGCGGCAGCGTATCCTCCCATCTTAGGCAGGGTGATTTTATCGACATACGCGCCAATGAACATCAGGTGACCATCTTTCGACAGCAGATCGAGGCTTGTACGGGCCGCGAGATGTGCGCCGGTCAGATTGGCGGTGATGTTCTGCGTCCATTCGTTGCCATCCAACGTGTCTAGCTTTCCGCCATTGACCGCGCCTGCTGCATAAATAACGAGGTCCAGGCCGTCCGCCGCCTCCTGCGCGACAAACAGCGCGACCTGCTCAAAGGATTGCGGGTCGGCGGCGTCAAAAGCATAGGCGCAATCAGCTTCTTCAGGAATTCGCATTTCGTCGCGGGCGGCGGCATGGACACGCCAGCCAGTTGATTTCAATGTGCGCACGAGTGCGGAACCGATTCCGCCGGATGCGCCCCAGATTAGTGCTTCAGGCATAAGGCTGTTTCCTGATTATAAACATCCAAGATAGTCTAAATGTAGTGAAAGGCCGTGAAGTCGTGCTGAGTTGGCACTAAGTATCGCGTGAAGGATTTGCAAGGGTCTGTCGGGGAGAGCAAGGGCGACCCCGCACGATCGCCCTACGGATGTTGCATTCATCCCAGTTCGTTGAGAAATGCGATCAGGTCAGCATTAAATTGCTCTACGGTTTCTTCCATTGGCATGTGCCCGACTTCGGGGTAGGTAACGATCTGAGAACCAGTTAACACTTCGTTCAGCCATTTGCCATCTGTCAGTGGAACCCAATTGTCTTCCTCACCCCACAGGATAAGTGTCGGCAGACCAAATGCGTCAAGCGCATCCAGATTGACCGGGGTGCGTTGTTCCACATCGACCAGATACGCCAGAAACCCGGCGGGCCAGCCCGCGACCTGCAAGGGACGTGCATACCTGGCGCGACGTTCTGGCGTGGCGTCTTCGGCATTGAAATAGGCTGAAGCTAGAATGTCCGCGAATTGTTCCGGTGTCAGAAATTGTTGAAGAAGGGCCTGGGCGATGCGGCTTTCGGGGTCGATGCTTTCCAGTAGTGCGAATGTACCTTCAAGTCCGCTGCCGCCGACACTGAACAGTTCGTCACTTGTTCTGGATGCACGCTCGGAGACGCCATCCACTGCCGCGCTGACCAGCACCATTGCATCCACTCGTTCAGGGTGCGCCTCCGCGATTTGTGCCGTCACGCCGCCGCCCTGACTATGCCCGACCAGTACCGTCGTTTCGATGTCTAGCGCATCTAAAAACGCGATGGCGTAGTCGATCTGCGCCGCTTCTGAGTAATTGATGTCCGGTGATTTGTCTGACAACCCGAATGGCGGGCGGTCATAGGCAATGGCGCGGTATCCGGCATTGACCAGCGCGGGCATTGTTTCTACCCATGTGACCGTTGATCCACCGAATCCATGTAACAATAACACGACCGGATCATCAACAGAGCCTGCTTCGACGTAATAGAGTTTTGCACCGTTGACTTCAATGAACTGCCCGTTTTCGTCGGCGAGTTCTTCGGCGGGAAGCAAATCGTCCTGTGCGTTGACGGTGAATCCGGCGAACAGTAATAACAGTAGAATACCCAGGCGTTTCGTCATGATCGGTCTGCCTCTTTCGTGGCTCCATAAGCATCAAGTGCGCGTTGCCGCGCCATTTTATGATCCACGATTGGGGCCGGATAGTCTACGGAGGAGCGTTCCATTTCCCACGGTGTATGGATGAATTTGTCAGGTACGTCGTGCAGTTCGGGAATCCAGTAACGGATAAATTCGCCGTCCGGGTCGAACTTCTGCGATTGCGAAATCGGGTTGAAGATGCGGAAGTAGGGCTGGGCATCGGTTCCGGTCCCGGCAGCCCACTGCCAACCGCCGTTATTCGCTGCCAGATCGCCGTCGATCAACCACTGCATAAAGTGGAGTTCGCCGCGCCGCCAGTCGATGAGCAGATGTTTGGTCAAAAAGCTGGCCACGATCATGCGGGCGCGGTTATGCATCCACCCGGTAGATTTGAGTTGGCGCATCGCCGCATCCACCGCCGGATAGCCGGTCATGCCGTCGCGCCATGCTTCGAATGCCTCGTTATCGTCAAGCCATTCGACCGCGTCGTACTTGCGGTTGAAGTTATGCGTGGTCACCTGCGGGAAGAAGTGCAGCACATGCGTGTAGAACTCATGCCAGATAATCTCATCGACAAATGCCACAACCGACTGACGCTGAGACTCATTTGATGCGGCGCGATATGCATCTGCCGACGCCTGATAGATTCGTCGCGGCGAAATCACCCCGAAGCGGATATATGGTGATAGAAATGACGTTCGTGTCAGTGGACCGTGCGCCGGGTTGCCCAGTTGGTTACGCTCTTCGTCGTAAGCGTAAACTGCTTCGTCTACCCATGTGTCCAGGCGACGTTGTGCTTCCTTTTCGGATGCCTCCGGTACGTTAATGGTCGCCTCAAAACCGAGTGATTCCACTGTGGCGATGCCATCGTTTTCGAGTCCGTCTAGGTTGTGCAATTCGTCAGCGGTCACGTCATACTCTGCCGGATGAACGTCTTTATCCAGCGCACGCCACTTTTTTTTGAAAGGAGTGTAAACCGTATAGGGTCCGCCGTCGTTTTTCTCAACTGTCCCCGGTGGAGCCAGCAGACGATCATGATAGCCATGTGCTTCGATAGCGAGGGCATTGACGATTTGCTCGTCTCGTTTGACCGCATATGGCGTGTAGTCGATGTTGTAGTAAAGGGCGGTTGCATCTGTTTCTGCGATGAGTGCGGGGATCAACTGCGCCGGGTCGCCGTGTCTGATAAGCAAATCGCGTTGGTGTTTGTGGAGTTCGGTCGCCATTGAGTCGAGCGCCTGCAACATGAATTTAAGGCGTGGCGCACCCACACGCGGACTCTTGAGAATCGCCGGATCGAACACAAACAGCGGGATCACCGGCTGCCCGGATGCAATCGCAGCGTGCAGGGCTTTGTTGTCGTCCAGACGCAAATCGCGCCGGAACCACATGATAACCGGTGGTTTGCTCATCGCTGCGCCTCCGGTTGGGTGGTTTCGCCTGTTATTTGCGTGGATTGGCGACGGCGATTGCTTAAAACAGGCAGGTTGCGCATGACATCATCACTAACCCGCATCGCACCCAGGCTGACCCCGGCGGTAGATTGACCGGGAAAGATCGAATCTCCGACGATACGGGTGTTACTGATGCCTGTGCGGGGACCACGCATCCGAAACAGTGACGTAGACGGAAATCCGCCGACCATGCCCAGATATCGATCCGTATAGAACTGGTAGGTTACAGGTGTCCCCGGCAGAGTGAGCGTCAAGCCATTACGAAAGCCCGGAATCAGCTTGTCAATCTCACTGATGATCAACTCCGCGTATTCGCCCTTGCGTCGATAATAGGTGGCTTCGTCACTTTCGAGTAAATCCCACCACTGCTGGACATTCGTATGTGTAGTGACGGTTAGTGCACGCTGGCCTTCAGGGGCACGGGTGGCGTCCCATGTGGGCGAGAATGACATGAAGATACTACGTCCCTCGCCTAGCGGACCTTCCATTGTGGTGATGATCTGGTGATGATCAGGGAAGTCAGCCGGGATCGCATCTGCCTTGACGCCGAGATGTAGTACGAATGCGCCCCAACCGGATTTGCGCTTCTCGACCTCGCGGCGCAGCGAATCGGGGCTGTCATCACCGAACAGGGCGTGCATATTCCAGGGTGTGACGTTGCCGACGACAAACTCCGCCGGAAACACGATGTTTTCCTTGCTGCGGTGTCCCCGACGGGCGATGACAGCCGTTGCACGTCCATCTTCGATGACGATTTTGTGGGCACGATGACGATACAGAACCTTGCCGCCGAGTGCTTCAAACCGCTGGATGATCGTTTCCGCGACGTTACCGATCCCGCCTTTGACATGATATACGCCCTGTCGCGCCAGATCGAGGGCGGTCGCGCCCCAGAGGGCGTTGACATGGCGTGTCGTCGTCTGTGCGGAAATTAACAACTGTGCATCCAGAAAACGGACGAAGGCCGTATCTTTGTGCAGGCCGTTCCAGCGCAGCCAATCGTATACGGTGGCAAACGCAAATGGCAGCACATACAGATCACGCGGGAAATTGCGAAGTCCAGTGTGGGCGAGTTTGGCGATTTCCGCCAGACTGCGCGGAGGCCACGGCATCCCCTGTGCAGAAAGCGTCCATGCAATATCGGCGAGGCGGCTTTGCTGCTGCCAGAAGCGTGCCGAGTTCGGGAATTTCGCTAATACATCCTCGTTACCGGCGGTGAGTGCCACCGAGCGATCTGGCAGATGTGTCACCCATGCGGGGTCATGGCGGCGAATCGGCCAGTCGGTGATGCCCATACGTTCCCCGGCGACTGCGTGCGGGCCGTTGGGCTGGTAGCCCCCGGCGACGGTCGCGCCGGATTCAAAGCGGAAGCCCTTGTGATAGTAGGTGCTGGCGCTGCCGCCGGGGTAGGTCTGCGCCTCTAACACAGTGACAGCGTATCCGGCCTGTTGTAACAGGGTAGCGGTCGTCAATCCGGCGATACCAGCGCCGATCACGACTACGCGATTTGGTTCGTAAATCGGCATGTGTTACCCCTTGCGCTCGACTTCCATCCGCGTGCGAAGATGGCGGTAGAAGAAAAGAATACGCAGGTTGATGCCGTCGAACATCAGCCGGGTGAGTAGCCCCGGCAGGCCCGGTTTGTGACCGATGGTCAGCCGGTCGATCAGGGCGACACCGCTGTCCGCCTCTTCGAAGATGTGTTCGTGCCGCCAGTAGGCCACCGGACCCTTGAGCAGACGGTCCGCGAAGGAATCCGGCGTGGGGCCGGGTTCGTGGCGGGCCAGAAAGCGTACCGGGATCGGGCCGAACCACAGCGTAAACTCGACTTCGCCTTCGGTCAGACTGGTGCGCTCGTCGCGGTGTAGCTGAACAATGATTGGTGGCATG
The DNA here is from genome assembly GCA_034435595.1 of Anaerolineae bacterium. Taxonomy (GTDB): domain Bacteria; phylum Chloroflexota; class Anaerolineae; order Aggregatilineales; family Phototrophicaceae; genus JAVJSU01. The sequence continues at coordinate 13,229 of DAOTXA010000241.1, forward strand.
GCGAGTTTGTGAAACGCCTTTGGATGCTCGTGAAAGGCCCGTAATTCCTCTACCGTGCCATCCATGACCGTTCGTTTTTCATAGATTGTTGCGCCGATGGGCGCGTCGTTCGTGGCTGCGTTCATGACTTCCCCTTGTTGTTCAGCATGTTCAATATAAATTGAATGATATTCAGCGCCGACTAATTTTAAGTGACATTCGCATGAACGATTGATGAACTTCGTATAGGTTTGTGAATCCGTATTGAAATGGCGGAGAATACAACCTACACTATGGGTATTCTTAAAGCCGACTTAAACTATCAGGTGATCCACATGCGCGGCGTCTGTACACGCCAGCTACCCTATCGGCTTGCTCAAACGGGAAAGAAAACGCCCGTAACCATCAGCGCTACCTGAAACTCAACGGCGGCCTCTCTTGCATGAGGGAGGCCGCCGAATATTTTTCTAGAAGTGGGGTGATTTGTGGTTTCGCAACCTTCTGAACGCATCACACAGGTTTATCGGATAGAAGTCTGGGGTCGTTCGCCGCATAGCGCGTTCTACGATGGCGTGAATGTGGTTACGCATCGTCTCTATTTTTTGCAGGGGGATATCACGCCGGGGCAGGTGGAGCGCATCTGCACGCAACTCCTTGCCGATCCGGTTGCAGAGCAGTACATCGCGCATCCAGCAGATGAAGCGCAGGCGGCAGGTTCGGCCCATTTCGTCGATGTGACGCTGCTGCCCGGTGTCACCGATCCGGCGGCGGATAATCTGGTTCGCGCCGCGCATCTGCTGGGCATTGACGGACTCGTCCGCGCCGCAACTGGACAGCGCTATCTGATCGACACGCCGCAAGATGAGTCCAAGCTCGAAGCATTGGCGACACGTCGCTTTGCGAACCCGGTGATTCAGCGTGTCTCCATTGATGAACCCATCGCGCCGCCTTTCGTCCCGGTGCAGACGGAAAACGACCTTGTGGAGTTGGTTCCGCTGAAAGACGCGGACGACGACGGCCTGATGCAAATCAGCAAAGAGCGCCGCCTGTCGCTTGATCTCAACGAGATGCGGGCGATTCGTGATTATTATCAAGAGATTGACCGCGAGCCAACCGATGCCGAACTTGAAATGTTGGCGCAAACGTGGAGCGAGCACTGCGTTCATAAGACGTTTAAGGCGAAAGTCACCTATACGGGTCCAGCGCACGGCACACCTGCTGATAGCGAACCCGTCACGGTTGAAATTGACGGCATCCTCAATACCTACATCCGCGCTGCGACCGAAAAAGTCAATAAAGATTGGGTCGTTTCTGCGTTTGTCGATAACGCCGGGATCATACGCTTTGATGACGAGTATGATCTGGCGTTCAAGGTCGAGACGCACAATCGCCCATCGGCAATTGAGCCGTTCGGTGGTGCGAACACGGGCAGCGGTGGTGTGATCCGTGATGTGTTGGGCGTGTCTGCACGACCGATTGCCAACACTGATATTCTATGCTTCGGTCCGCCTGATTTGCCGGACGCTGATCTACCGGAAGGTGTGCTGCATCCGCGCCGAGTTGCCGAGGGTGTCGTGACCGGGATCGAGGACTACGGCAATAAAATGGGCATCCCGACCGTGAGCGGCGCACTTTACTATCATCGCGGCTATACGTCGAATCCGCTGGTATTTGCCGGATGTCTGGGCATTTTGCCGCGTGGATCGCACCCGACGGCAGCACAACCGGACGATCTGATCGTCGTTATTGGGGGACGTACCGGGCGCGACGGTTTGCGCGGCGCGACCTTCAGCAGCATGGAAATGGACATCACGACGAGTACCGTTTCCGGTGGTGCGGTGCAGATCGGCAATCCGATTCAAGAAAAGCAGGTACAGGAAGTCGTACTCCGTGCCCGCGATGAGAAACTCTATACTGCCATTACCGACTGTGGGGCGGGTGGATTGTCGTCAGCAGTGGGCGAAATGGGCGAGAAGATTGGCGCGACGGTGAAATTAGAAACCGTTCCGCTAAAGTACCCTGGTTTGCAGCCGTGGGAAATCTGGCTGAGTGAAGCACAGGAACGCATGGTTATGGCGGTTCCACCGGAAAACTGGGAACGCCTGCAAGAAATTAGCGCGGGGCAGGATGTCGAAGCAACCGCCATTGGTGTCTACGAACCTACCGGACGTCTGACATTGACCTATAACGATAAGGTCGTGGGTGATCTGGCGATGGCCTTCCTGCATGATGGCATTCCCCAGCGCCACTTAGAGGCCGTTTGGTCGCCGCCAGTGACCCCCTCACCCCCCGACCCCCTCTCCCACCAGGGGCGAGGGGGAGAAGCACCCGAAGACTACGGTGAAACGCTGCTCAAATTGCTGGCGATGCCGACCATCCGCAGCAAGGAAGATGTGATTCGCCGTTATGACCACGAAGTCCAGACCGGCACCGCTGTCAAGCCTCTGGTCGGCGTCCACGATACGGGTCCGAGTGACGCGGTGGTGATTGTCCCTCTCGACACACTCAAAGTGGGTGAGGGGGTGCGCGGTGTCGCCCTCTCGGTGGGGATGTGCCCGCAGTACACGGAACTCGACCCCTATGCGATGGCATGGGCGGCGATTGACGAGGCGATTCGCAACCTTGTCGCCGTCGGCGCGGACCCCGACCAGATCGCCATTCTGGATAACTTCTCTTGGGGAAACACCAATCTGCCGGATCGTATGGGCGAGTTGGTGCGCTGCGCTCAGGGTTGCTACGACGCGGCGGTCCATTATGGCGTGCCCTTCATCAGTGGCAAGGACAGCCTGAACAATGAATACCTCGGCGCAGATGGCGAACGTCACGCCATCCCCGGCACACTGGTGATTTCAGCGGTTGGCATCGTGCCGGATGTCTCCAAAACGGTGACGATGGATTTGAAAGAACCGGGCAATCGCCTCTACGTAGTGGGTGGACCGCAGCAGGTACAGATGGGCGGCACACACTACAACGAACTCAACGGTGTTGACGGCGGAGTGGTCCCGCAGCCGCCTGTTGATGCGATGGCGCTCTATCGATTGCTCTATCAGGCGATTCAACAGGGAATTGTTGTTTCCTGTCACGATGTCAGCGAAGGCGGTCTTGTTGTTGCACTGGCAGAGATGGGGATTGCAAGCGGATACGGGATTGAAATGATTGGCGGTGATTTCAGCCACGTTTCTGATGAATCCGATATGGAACGTCAACGTCGCATCCTGTTCAGCGAGAGCAACAAACAATTCATTGTTGAAGTGCATCCTGACAACGATTTCACATTTCAGGAGTTGCTGGGGACTGTGCCGGGGCTGGCTTATGATCCCATTGGCGATGTAATCGACCAATCAGAAATGACGCTTGCGACCTTCGGTAAGACTGATAGCGCCTATCGTTTATTCCTTTCCGAACTTGAAAACGCATGGCGTGGACATGTGGACGGCGATGCGAATCAGGCGCAAAAAATTGCGCCCCTACCAACTACGAAATTACCCGTTTCGCGCACGCTGTCCACACGCACTGCGCCGCCGAAGGTGTTGATTTTGCACGCCAACGGGACCAACCGTGACCGCGATGCAGTCCTCGCCTGTGAACTGGCAGGCGGCGATCCTGAAATCGTGCATGTGAACCAACTCATCAGCGGCGAGCGCGATCTGCTCAACTATCACATGCTCGTCGTGCCGGGTGGATTCAGCTACGGTGATGATCTGGGCGCGGGTGTGCTATGGTCGGTCGATCTGCGCGAACGCCTGACGCATATTGATAAATTCGTCGCGGATGGGCGTCCGGTGCTGGGCATCTGCAACGGCTTCCAGGCGCTTGTCAAAGCGGGACTCATCCCCGGTAGCGAGTGGGACAATCAACCGGGGCGCCCGGTCACGCTGACGTATAACGAGCGCGGACACTTTGAATGCCGGTGGGTGTATTTGCAGGCGAACACGGCGAGTCCAAGCCTGTTCACGGATGGGCTAATTGAGCCGATTCACTGCCCGGTGGCGCATGGCGAAGGGCGCATCGCCGTCCGTGACGAGGCTACACTGGGACGCCTGTGGGATGAAAATCTCGCCGCGCTGATTTACGTGGATGCTGCTGGCAACCCGGCGGGCTATCCGGTTAATCCCAACGGTTCGGCCTATAACATTGCTGGACTGACGAATCCCGCCGGGAACGTGTTCGGCCTGATGCCGCACCCGGAGAATCACATTTTCCCGTGGCAGCATCCGCGCCACCGTCGCGGCGAAAGCGGCATGGATGGTCTGCGCCTGTTCCAGAACGGCATCAAGTTCGCTTAAGGGGATGAGACTATGACCGAACACTTTACACACGATACCTATCTCAGCCCGTTTACATGGCGCTACGGCTCTGATGCGATGCGCGAAATCTGGTCGGATGCCAACAAGCGGCGACTGTGGCGGCGCATCTGGGTCGCGCTGGCAGAAGCCCAGCAAGAAGCCGGACTCGTCACCGCCGAGCAAGTAGCTGATTTGCACGCCCACAAGGACGAAATCGATATTGACCGCGCCCACGAAATCGAGGCCGATATCAAGCACGATCTAATGGCGGAAGTCCGCACATATGCTGAAAAGGCGACTATTGGCGGCGGAATTATCCACCTCGGCGCGACGAGTATGGACATCGAAGACAACGCCGACGCGCTCCGTTTGCGGGATGCGCTGGCGCTCACCATCGAAACACTTGATGCGGTGCTGGTACAGGTCGCGGATATCATCGAACGCGAAGCCGATCACGTCTGCATGGCGTTTACGCATATTCAACCCGCCGAACCGACAACGGTTGGTTATCGCATGGCGATGTACGCGCAGGACTTGCTGGAAGACCGTGCTGCACTGGTCCGCGCACATGCGGCGATTCGCGGTAAGGGGTTCAAGGGCGCGGTCGGAACATCCGCCAGCTATGCCGAACTGCTGCACGATACGGGCATGACGCCGCGCCAGATGGAGACACGCATCATGGCTGCGCTGGATTTGCCTGCGTTTGAAGTCGCCACGCAGACGTATCCGCGCCGTATGGATTGGGATATTGTCAATGCGCTGGCAGGGCTGGCGATGACATTGTACAAATTCGCGTTCGATTTGCGCTTGCTGCAATCACCGCCTTTTGGTGAGTGGTCGGAACCATTTGGCAGTAAGCAGGTGGGTTCATCGGCGATGCCATTTAAGCGCAACCCGATCAACGCGGAAAACATGGATAGCCTCGCCCGCTATGTCGCCGCGCTGCCGCGTGTTTTGTGGGATAACGCCGCCCATAGTCTGCTGGAACGGACGTTGGACGATTCCGGCAATCGCCGTGTGGTGCTGCCGCAGGCGTTTCTGGCGACGGATGAACTGTTAAAACGCGCCTCACGTATCCTCAAGGGGATGCGAATCGACGCGGGTGCAATCCAGCGTAATCTGGAGATTTACGGCGTATTTGCCGCAACAGAGCGTTTACTCATGGAAGCGGCGCGGCGCGGTGGCGACCGTCAAGAATTACATGAAGTTATCCGCGAACACAGCCTCGCGGCGTGGGATGCCATGCGGCGGGGCGAAGCGAATCCTCTGGTAGAGTCGTTGAGCAGCGACGAACACATTACATCACTGGTGGATACCGCGACCGTCCGCGAATTGCTGGACGCGACCGGGCATATCGGTGACGCGCCAGAACGGGCGAAATTGCTGGCGGCACGCATCCGCGCAGAAGTTACAGCAAAGGAGACTGCATAAGCTATGCTGACACGCGAAGAACTCATCGCAGCGATCCCGCACGCGCTGGATTCGGTTGATGTGCCGGGGTGGGGCGACAAAATCAGCGGCAAGGTGCGCGATATTTACCAGAAGGGCGATACCCGCGCCCTCATCGCCACAGATCGCGTATCCGCATTCGACCGCATTCTGGGCTTGATTCCCTATCGGGGGCAGGTGTTAACGCAGTTGAGCCGTTTCTGGTTCGAGCATGTATCCGACATTGTGAATAATCATCTGATTGACCTGCCCGACCCGAATGTGATGATCGTCAAAGAGGCGCAAACGCTGCCGGTTGAAGTCGTCGTGCGTGGGTACATCACCGGGGTAACGAATACGTCGATTTGGACGATGTACGAAAAAGGCGACCGCGCCCCTTACGGCGTTCGACTACCGGATGGCCTGAAGAAGAACGATCCGCTGCCGCAGCCGGTCATCACGCCGACCACGAAAGCGGAGAAGGGCGAACACGACGAACCGCTCACACGCGAACGCATTCTCGAAAGCAAACTCATCGCGCCGGATTTGTGGGTGAAAATCGAACAGGCGGCGCTGGATGTATTCAGACGCGGGCAGGAAGTCGCGGCGAACGCCGGGTTGATTCTGGTCGATACCAAGTACGAGTTCGGGCTGATTGACGGCGAACTGGCGCTGATTGACGAAGTGCATACGCCGGATTCCAGCCGGTATTGGGTTAAAGAGAGCTACGCGCCGGGGCGTGCTCCAGAACACTTTGACAAGGAATTCTTACGTCTCTGGTTCGCCGGACAGGGATACAAAGGAGAGGGGGAACCACCCGTTATGCCGCCCGAATTCGTGGCGCAAGTCGCAGAGCGCTATATCAGCGCCTACGAAAAACTCACCGGGCGCGACTTTGAACCGGGCGAACTCCCGGCAGTAGATCGCATCCGGCGCAACCTGCAAGCTGAATAACCAACCATCGACAAGGCTAGAGGAAAACGGGGTCTAATGATTTTTCCAGACGAAATACCGTCTTATGATGACGACAGTCCGAAAGAGGAGTGTGGCATCTTCGGTGTGTACGCGCCGGGGCGTGATGTGGCGCGGCTGACGTTCTTCGCGCTGTACGCTTTACAACATCGCGGGCAGGAGGGGTCGGGCATTGCCACCTGTGACGGTAACAAAGCCTATGTCCATAAGGGTATGGGGTTGGTATCGCAGGTATTCCATGAAGATGACCTTTCGGAAATGATGGGGCATTTGGCGATCGGTCACAACCGCTACTCGACAACGGGTGCGTCGCATGTTCGCAATGCCTCGCCCTATCTCATCGAGACGATTAACGGCCCTCTGGGTGTCGCGCACAACGGCAATCTGACGAATACGCTCAAACTGCGCGAGATGCTGTTGAAGCGCGGGGTCGGACTCTCGTCCACGACCGATAGCGAGGTCATCACGCAGATGCTCGCCGCGCCGCCGGAAGTCTGGCTGGACGGTGAATACATGGATATTGGCGGCGATTTCCTTGATCTGTGGCAGCATCGCATCAAGGCGATGATGGGCATTGTCGATGGTGCGTATTCGCTGACGATTCTTACTCGTAACGCGATCTACGCCGTCCGTGATCCGCTTGGGTTGCGCCCGCTGTGTATTGGCAAGTTAGGCGATGAGGGGTACGTCGTGGCGTCCGAGTCTTGTGCGCTGGCGACCATCGGCGCGGACTATATCCGCGAGGTGAAACCGGGCGAGATTGTCCGCATTGATGAGACGGGTATTGCGTCCATTTTCGGGCGCGAAACCGAACGCCGCGCTATGTGTATCTTCGAGTATGTTTACTTTGCGCGGCCTGACTCTGTGCTAGAAGGGCAGACCACACACATTGTCCGCCAGCGACTTGGACGCCAGCTTGCGCGGGAATCACATGTGGAGGCTGATATTGTCGTCGGCGTGCCGGATAGCGCGACCCCGGCAGCTATTGGTTATGCGCTGGAAACCGGATTGCCCTACACTGAAGGCTTGACCAAGAATCGCTACATTGGGCGTACATTTATTCAGCCAGACGATCAACTGCGTAAGGACAGCGTGAAACTCAAGTACAATGCGCTGGAAGCGAACCTTGCAGGCAAGCGCGTGATTCTGGTCGATGACTCGATCGTGCGCGGCAATACATCGGGTCCGTTGGTGCAGTTAATCCGCGATGCCGGTGCGACCGAG
>DAOTXA010000242.1:0-2131 GCA_034435595.1 Anaerolineae bacterium
ATGGTCATGCTTGGCCCGACCGCTGCCGGAAAAACCACTACACTGCGCTGTGTAGCCGGTTTGGAAAAGCTGGATGGCGGCAGCGTTATTATGGACGACATGGTAATTGATGATGTCAGTCCGGCGGAGCGTGATGTCGCCTTTGTGTTCCAGAGCTACGCACTCTATCCGCGCAAGACGGCGTATGAGAACATGGCTTTTCCCTTGCGTGCGCGGGAGCTAACCGAGGCACAAATCGACAGCCGGGTACACGAAATTGCCGACCTGCTACAGATCACCGAACTTTTGAATCGCCGTCCGGCGCAGATGTCTGGCGGGCAGCAGCAGCGTGTCGCGTTGGGGCGGGCGATGGTACGCCAGCCGCGCATGTTCTTGATGGATGAGCCGCTGACCAATCTGGATTTCAAGCTGCGTGTCGAAATGCGTGCCGAACTCAAGCGGTTGCAGCAAGAACTGGCGACTACGTTTTTCTATGTGACCAACGACCAGGGTGAGGCTATGTCGATGGCAGATCGTGTCGCGGTGTTAGACGAAGGTGTGATCCAGCAAATTGACATTCCGCAGACCATCTACGAACACCCGGTTAACCTGTTCGTGGCCCGCTTTGTCGGCAGCCCGCGCATCAATACGATGGCCTGTATTTATGATGCAGGCGAGCGTATTCTGCGGGCGAAGGATGGTGCGTGGTCGTTGACACCCAATACCGGGCAAATCGACGTTCTTGAGAATGTCACCGACCCGGATAACCTGTTATTTGGCATTCGCGCCGAAGACGCGACGGTATCGCTGTCGCCGCTGGATGATGGATTTCCGGGTGAGATATATGTGCTGGAACCGCTCGGTGATCGTACATATGTTGATGTCGATCTGGGCGAGGGTGTTGTGCGGGTGCGGGCTGATGCCGACTTTGAGGCGGCAAGCGGACAAACCGCTTATGTTCGCTTTGATGTCGAGCGCTTCCACATTTTTGACGCGGCAACCGAGAAAACTGTGTTGTAGGCAAGTCGCAATCTGTTTGCGGCCTGCTATGGATAAATTGTTTACCACATTACTTGTAAAGGATGAACTATCATGGCAAGACCAGTGACCCTGTTTACCGGACAATGGGCGGATCTCCCGCTTGAAGTCCTGGCAGAAAAAGCGGCAGGCTTTGGCTATGACGGCCTGGAACTCGCCTGCTGGGGCGACCACTTTGAAGTCGATAAAGCCCTTTCTGACGATGGTTATATCAAGAGCCGTCACGACATCCTCGAAAAGCATGGCCTGAAGTGCTACGCCATCGGCACGCATCTGGTCGGGCAATGTGTGGCGGATGCCATCATTGACGAGCGGCATCAGGGTGTGCTGCCCTCTCGCTTGTGGGGCGACGGCGACCCGGAAGGCGTTCGCCAGCGTGCTGCACAGGAGATCAAAGACACGGCAAAGGCGGCAAAGCTGCTAGGCGTTGATGTGGTGACGGGCTTTACCGGTAGCCCGGTGTGGCACATGCTGTATCGCTTCCCGCCGACAACTGACGAACAGATCGACGCCGGGTACAAGGAATTCGCTGACCGCTGGCACCCGATCATTGATGTGTTTGAGCAAGAAGGCGTAAAGTTCGCGCTTGAGGCACACCCGGCAGAAATCGCCTACGACATCTACACCGGGCAGAAGACGCTCGAAGTCATGAACCACCGCGAGGGCTTTGGCTTCAACTTTGATCCCAGCCACTTCATTCACCAGTTGTTCGATCCGGTCCGGTTCATCGAAGCCTTCCCGACGAAGATTTATCATGTTCATGTCAAAGATAGCAAGGTCCGCTTAAACGGTGAGCGCAGCATCCTCGCCTCGCACCTTAACTTCGGTGATAACCGGCGTGGGTGGGACTTCATCTCGCCCGGTCGTGGCGATCTCAAACTTGACGAAATGGTACGCGCACTCAACAGCATCGGCTACCAGGGTCCGCTTTCGGTCGAATGGGAAGACAGCGGCATGGACCGGGAATTTGGCGCGGCAGAGTCCTGCGCGTGGGTTAAGCAGACGGATTTCGTTCCGTCGGACGTTGCGTTCGACGCGGCCTTTGCATCGGATAAATAGGAGGATCACCCAATGAGCGACAGCAGCGGCGGATTTACCAGCATGGCAGGCCCTC
>DAOTXA010000243.1:0-2030 GCA_034435595.1 Anaerolineae bacterium
GCGATTTCATCCGGCGAGTAGGTGCTGGAACGTCCAATTTCCACGCTGTCATAGCCGATTTCCGCGACTCTGGCGATTGTGCCGTGAAAGTCCCCGGCAAGTTCTGCACGCAGGGTGTGCATCTGCACGCCGATGGGTAAGGTCATGGGAGAGTGTCTCCTTGTAAGTAATGGGTACTGGACTAATCGTATATGCGGAATGGCGATGGGAGTAGGGGGTGGGATCGGTCCAATGCAGACCGGATTGGTGTCACCGGGTATGAAACACCGGGCAGGCGTTTAGAAAAGCGTGATAGTATTTTGAACAGGGAGAGTGGCAAGAATGCGATGTCAACATCAATACCCCACCTATTTTTGAAGTCGTACTGCTCGACATGCTATTGTATAGAACAGGCTGGAGGGGATGATGAGTAGATTTTACCTGCGTATAGCACTTTTCGTCGGCGCATTGGCGTGCATGGTATCGGGCGTGGCGGTTGTACTGGGGAGTGCCTTCCCCGGTGGGGTAGTGGCGTTCGTCAGCCCCGGTCAATATCGCGGCGTTTCAGAACCGGATCGCATTGAGTTCCATGATTTACGCAGCGAGGTCGTCTTTCAATACGCAATCCCCGAAGAATATGACGGCTTCGGCGTGATAATGCCGACGATGCTGTTGAACGAGTCACACCGTCTGCCAGTGCTACTGCAACCGCAGACACCCGAACCGGGGTCAATCATGATTGATCAGGCGGTGCTGAATTTTCAAACGGGCCAACTCAAATTCGGCAGGGAATACGACCCGCTGGTAATTGGTCGCAGTCCCGACGAGCGCTACGAGCTACAGCGTGACGCGGATTTTAGCGTCGATGAGGTCTACCGGGTGGATACGGAAACAGGCGAGCGTGTCACAATCGAGGGTTTGTCCAGCAATCGCTATTACTTGATCGACGAGGACGGCACGTTTTTGCTGCTGGACGCGGGAACACTGCTGCGCTACCAGATTGACACACTGACTGAATCCGCACCGGAGGTCATCGTAGACGGTCTGCCACAGGAGGCGCTGGTCGTGCCCTTCGCGGCGCACGCCATCGTCTATACCGAAGAACGGGTGCTACGCGTTGATTTGGCGACAGGGTCCATCATGGCAGAGTTGACATTCGATGCTCCGGTAGTACACGCACGCAGGCTATCTGACGAGTGGGCGGGCGTGCTGGTGCGTTTACAGGGGAATCCGCCACGCGGCGGCGACCTCATGCCACAGTACGGGGCCACTGACCTTCAGTACGGATTGTACACGATTCACCTGCCAACGGGGGCATTGCACGAAATCGACATCAACACCCTGTTTGACACCGAGGTTTCGGTGTTTATCTGGGAGCAACTGCGCGTATCGCCAGATGGCGAGTTTGTGATGGTTTCGGGGATGAATGTAGGCAGCAATCCGTTTAACGACCGCTTTATGGTCGTCGCCCGCCTGGATGGTCGTGAGGTGAATCTCATCACACAGGCGAATGCCTCAATGCTCAACGGATGGCTTTCCGGCGAAGACGCGACCTTCTATTTTGTCGAACGGACTGAATCAGTGCGGGCAATTGACCGTCGATTGGTATTCTACGAGGCGGCGACGAGCACACGCCGGGTGATGCTGGAAGGTGGCATTCAGGGTTTTCAGATTGATGAGGCGGCGCGGCGAATCTACGCAAAAATGCAGGGGGAGATCATGGAGTTTATCCCCAATTCGCGGGCAGCGTCGCTGCATGTGGTGGAGATTAATCTGGACACAGGTGCGCAGCGAACGGTGTTCATCACATCAATGGCAAACCAGCAGTTGGCGTATTATCCGGGGGAATAGGCAGGGGCGCGAATTCTGCCTGCGCTATAATCGGGAAAGGGTCATTAGTTCATTGCCAGATAACCTGCTTTTGGTTGTGGACTAAAGACCCGTAACTAAACATTTCTTGAAAGGACAGTTTTTAGATGACGATTGATTCCCCTGCCGAAGCCCTCGACGCCACCACGCTCGACAATCTCGCCGCCGCCCACATGGTAGAC
>DAOTXA010000244.1:0-13378 GCA_034435595.1 Anaerolineae bacterium
CCAGCTCCGAGGAAGGGACTTCAAAGTGACTAAGCCGCAGGTGCCGATGAAACAGCACGAGACGATTGAGCAGTATCTGGAGCGTCATCCTGAGCAAGCGGTAACGATGTCCTTCGCAATTTCAAAGAATTACTCACCACGAACACCGACGAGAAGGCCATCGCCGCTGCCGCAAACATCGGGATCAGCAGGCCCGCCATCGCCACCGGGATCAAGATCAGGTTGTAGATAAACGCCCAGAATAGATTCTGGAAGATGGTCCGCATGGTCGCCCGACTCAGCGCAATCGATCGTGCTACCCCGCGCAAATCGCCACTGACCAGCGTCACGTCCGACGCCTCCATAGCGATATCGGTCCCCGTGCCAATGGCGACACCCACGTCTGCCATCGCCAGTGCGGGCGCATCGTTGACGCCATCGCCGACCATCGCCACGCGCTTGCCCTCGTCTTGCAGCGATTTCACCGCGTTCGATTTGTCCTCCGGCAGCACTTCTGCCAACACGCGATCCACGCCGACTTCATGCGCAATTGCGTTGGCGGTCGCTTCGTTGTCACCCGTGACCATAACGACTTCCAGACCCAGCGCCTTGAGTTCCGCAATCGCCGCCGCCGAACTGTCTTTTACTGTATCGGCAATGGCGATTGCACCGGCAAGTTGGCCATCTACCGCCACGACAACCGGCGTCCGTGCCTGAGACTGTAGGCGGTCGATTTCGGCCTGCAAAGGTGCCAGCGCATCGTCACCCAGCGACTCGCGGATGTAACGCGGGCTACCGACCAATACCGGCTTGCCGTCCACCGTCGCCATGACCCCGCGCCCGGAAACCGCCTCGAAGCCCTGCGGATTTTCCAGTTTGATGGCGTCCGCTTTCGCCGCATCGACCACTGCCCGCGCCAGTGGATGCTCACTCGCACGTTCGACACTGGCGGCATAACGCAACAGATCATCGCGCTTGAAGCCATTCGCTACGATGACATCGGTCACCGACGGTTCGCCTCTGGTGATCGTGCCCGTCTTATCGAGCGCAATGGCATCAAGCTTGTGCGCACTTTCGAGCGCTTCACTATTTTTGAACAGCACGCCCATTTCTGCACCGCGCCCCGTCCCGACCATAATCGCGGTCGGTGTCGCCAGACCAAGCGCACACGGGCACGCGATCACCAGCACGGCAATCGTGTTCAGCATCGCCTCTGTTAGCGGAACCTGACCCACCAACATCCACCCGGCGAAGGTCAGCACTGCCAGCGCCAGCACGACCGGCACGAACACGGCGGATACCTGATCCGCCACTCGCTGAATCGGCGCTTTTGACCCCTGCGCCTGTTGTACAAGGCGGATGATCTGCGCCAGCGCCGTTTCTGCACCCACGCGGGATGCTTCTACAATCAGACGCCCTTGCTTGTTGATTGTGCCGCCGATCACTTCTGTGCCGACTGATTTGCCGACCGGCATTGACTCACCCGTCAGCATCGACTCATCCACTGAAGAACGTCCTTCGACGACCACACCGTCTGTCGGGACGCGCTCGCCGGGGCGCACGACCAGCAGATCACCGATGACCAGATCGTCAACGGGAACTTCGACTTCTTCATCGCCGCGCTGAACGGTCGCCATTTTCGGAGCAAGGTTCATCAGCTTTTTGATCGCTTCACCCGTGCGACCTTTGGCGCGTGCTTCCAGCAGCTTACCGAGCGTAATCAGCGTCAAAATCACCGCAGCAGATTCAAAGTAGTCGTGTTTGCCGACCACATCGCTAAATCCAAACGCGATCCCCGCCAGCACAATTAGCCCGTAGATATACGCCGCGCTCGACCCCATCGCCACCAGCACATCCATATTCGCCGTACCGTTACGCAGCGATTTATACGCGCCAATCACGTATTGCTTGCCCAGCAGGAACATGACCGGGGTCGCTAACGCACCGAACACGAACAGCCAGTAGTCGTTAGCCAGCCACGGGAACGTATCCATCAAAAACGGGACGCTGTGCATGAAGTGGCGTGTCATGCTCAAAATCACCAGCGGGACGGTGAAGATTGCGCCTGTAATCACCAGATTCTTCTGGCGCTGGATTTCGGCTTCGCGTGCGGCGGCCTCGGCGTCTTCCGGCGCTTCCATACCCGCCGTATCTACGACACCGTATCCAGCCCGTTCGACGGCGGCGATCAAATCACCCCGCCGGACCAAACCGGGCACATATGTAATACTTGCGCGTTCCGTCGCCAGATTGACGCTGACTTCTAATACGCCGTCCGGCTTCTTCAATGCGCGGGATACGTTGCGCTCGCAGGCTGCGCACGTCATCCCCGTAATGGGTAGTTCGGCGGTTGCGGTTGCGACACCATACCCGGCTTTTTCAATGCGACCAATCAGCGCCGACGCATCTACCAACGATGAGTCATAGGTGATAGATGCGCGTTCCGTCGCCAGATTGACCATCGAGTCATTGACACCGTCTTGCTTCTTGATTGCGCGTTCCACGTTGCGGACGCAGGCCGCGCATGTCATCCCGGTTACCGGAAGATCAAGTTGTTTCTCAGCCATCGAGCAACCTTTCGCTCGTAATAAACAGCAATGTCGAGATGCGCTTATTATAGATGTGCATCTCGTCTATTGGACGCGGCGAACGGCGCATGTGTTACGTACCGTTTGCAAACAGATTACATTTGTCAGGCAGGCGACCCCTTTAACAGACTTTCAACATCATCAACGGTTGTCACCGGCATCTGGCAGGTAAAATTGCGGCAGACATAGACCGTCGGCACGCCGCCGCGCTGCATCCGGTAGCTCAACAGCGGAACATCTACCTCGCCATCCACGTCTGCTTCACTCAAGGCGACGATCACATTCGGGCGGAAAGATTTTCGCGTTACATTGAGCAACGCTTGCGTGTCTGTATCCGCCAGATCGCCCACGACCGCCACTTCGTCAATCCCGTTGACGACCATATCGACCGCGTTCAGCGATTCGGTAAAGGCTTGCGGATACTGCTGCATCGCGTTCGCCAGCATAGAGAGTGCGTTACGGGCCGCTTCTTCATAGCGATGATCGCCGGTATACGCCGCCAGCCGGATCAACTGTTTGTAGGCCATGCCATTGCCAGAAGGAACCGCATTATCCTGCACATTGCGCGGGCGCACGATCAACGTCTCGTGATCGTCGCTGGTATCGAAGAAACCACCGTCCGGCGCGGCGAAGTGATCGAGAATGCGATCTGCGAAGCCACGCGCCGCTGTGAACCACTTCTCGTCAAACGTTGTCTGGTATAGTTCCAGCAGCGCGTCGATCATATTAGCGTAGTCTTCGAGGTAGCCATTGAGCTTGGCCCGACCATCGTTATAGGTGCGCAGCAGACGACCATCGGCGGCTTGCATCGTACCGAGCAAAAATTCCCCGGCGCGGACCGCTGCCACCCGGTAATCGTCACGGTCGAGGGCACGCGCTGCCTCTGCCAGACTCGCCAGCATTAAGCCGTTCCACCCGGTCAACACCTTATCATCAAGGCCGGGATGTACACGATGCGAGCGATGCGCGTACAGCGTGTGCTTGATAGCGTCCACCCGCGCCAGTAGATCATTTACGTCTATGTCCAGACGGTCGGCGATCACATCCGGTTCGTTGGGCACATATAGGATGTTGTTACCCTCGAAGTTGCCACGCGGCGAAATGCCATAGTATTCGATGGCAATGCGGGCATCGTCGTCCCCCAGCACATCAACCAGTTCATCCAGCGACCACACGAAGAACTTGCCCTCTTCGCCCTCGCTGTCGGCGTCGGTCGCGCTATAGAACCCGCCTTCAGGTGCGGTCATCTCACGCAAAATATAGTCATAGACCTCTTCCGCAATCGCCCGGTAAAACTCGTTTCCGGTCACCTGCCACGCGTGCAAATACACCCGGCTCAACTGCGCGTTGTCATAGAGCATCTTCTCGAAGTGCGGAACCAGCCAGATCGCATCGACACTGTAGCGGGCGAATCCGCCGCCGATCTGGTCGTAAATGCCGCCCATCGCCATTTTATCGAGCGTATGCGTGACCATGTGCAGCATGTCAGGATTATTGGTGCGGGCATAAGTTCGCAACAGAAATTCGAGGTTCATTGGCTGCGGGAACTTGGGCGCACCACCGAATCCGCCGTAGTTCTTATCGAAGTTTTGCGCCAGCATCCCTGCCGTATTATCGAGCAAACCCGCATTAAGGGCGCTGTCTCCGGCGATGCCGAGTACGCTGCGATCAAGCGCCTGCGTCAGGGTGGATGCAGCCTCGGTCACCTGCTGGCGGCGGTTCGCGTATGCATCGTGGACAGAGCGCAACACCTGCCGGAACGCCGGAATCCCCGGACGCGGTTCTAATGGATAGTACGTCCCACCATAAAACGGGCGACCATCCGGCAGCAGAAACACCGTCATGGGCCAGCCGCCGCGCCCGGTCATCGCCTGGACCGCCTGCATGTAGATATCATCCACATCGGGGCGTTCCTCGCGGTCGACCTTGATGTTGATGAACAGGTTGTTCATCATGGCGGCGGTTTCTTCATGCTCAAAGCTCTCGTGCGCCATCACATGACACCAGTGACAGGAGCTATAGCCGACACTTAGCAGCACCGGCTTATCTTCTGCTTTCGCTTTCTGGAACGCTTCATCACCCCACGCGAACCAGTCAACCGGGTTGTCGCGGTGCTGACGTAGATAGGGGCTGGTTTCGTGTTGTAGTCGATTCATCAGGAAATTCATCCTCATTATTCAGCAGCAAGGACACGATACACCGTGTCCGAATAACGGCAATATGATAGCAGTTTGGGGTGAGATAGCAATGAAGGTGACGCCGACCTTACCACGTCAAAAGCGGGTCTTCGTCTTCGTCGTCGCCACTGGCGACCTGCGGGGTCTCTACTTTCCAGAAACCATCCAGCCAACCCAGCAGTTTCGCCGTCACGTCGGGTGTGAAGCTGGCTACCGCCTCGAAGTTATTCGGAGAGAATGCGAAGAAATTGGTGTAATATTTGCGTTTGATGCAGATAACATAGTCACTTTCCCAGCGCATCGCCCCCCACAAAAAGGCCAATCCGCCACCGTCGCGCTGCATCAAACCCAACCAGTGCTGACGATCTGCATCGCTTAAGTCGCGTAAATTAAAGCGCATCGTCAACATCGCGCCGAGCGTGAACGAGATTTGCACCTGCTTTGTCTGTTTGTCGGCGTCAATCACAATCTGCGCAGAACCGTCCTGCGTCGTCAGTGTAGCCACCCCACGACTCGACCGCGTCCCCAACCCGCGAAACTTGATCGTAGACATCACCGGCATTTGCTTGTGACGTGCGCTGAGTTCCTGATCAAGGTCAATCTCGCCGTCGAAGAACTGCTGCAATGTCCAGGGCGGGTCAACGGTCAGCAGCGTACTCTCGGCAGATGCGGATTCTGGCAGGTACGGCTGCAAACGCTCAATGGCTTTTTCCACCAGACGCCGGTTGCCTATCGTTTTGGCGGCATGACTATTGTCGTTGCTATCGCGGCTTTGATCGTCGCTCATCGCGCCCATCTTTCATGGTCCAATTCAATACAATTATAGTCGATGACCCCGCCACCCACAATTCGCGCACCGTCAGCGATTTTGATGGTGAAGTTAAACAATCAGGCATGTTTTAATTGAATAGTGGCCTCGGAAGCCGTTTGAGAAGTGCGTGGTGGCTCGGTATCCACACCCCACCAGGGAATTTCATCCCCTGGAACCCGGATTTTTAGCAAAGGGTTAAGGGACGACACCTGTATCGCAGCCATGAAACTGTGTGACAAGCCACTCACGGCTTTCGTCAACACGGTACAGAACACGATACCACAAAGCCATCATACAAAGAAACCATCGGGTTTCCCTTTTTACATTTATTCTCATGGTCCAAAATAGTGATACGATAGAGATATAACGGTTGTGAAAGGTTTAAATTGTATAGTTTATCCAAGTGCCTGCACAAAGGAACACCCCCGAAAAGAATGCTTTGCAAGGTCACATGTGACAATGTGCATAATTTCGCAAATTCTATTTTTAGGCAATCTGCATAAATTTTATAGATTTTTCATTTACTTTCGACTATAAGGTCTTGTAGACTCAATTATATTAAATTAATTCTATTTTGCCTGTGGAGGATTGTTCCAATGGCAACGGCACTCTCGATGTCCCTCTATGAAAACGCAACACCCACTGCCTATGACACTGCCCTAACCCAGTACAATCGTGCTGTTAACTATCTCGAATTCGATGAAGGTCTTATCGAATACATGCGCTATCCGCGCCGTGAATTCACGGTCAATTTCCCCGTTCGCCGCGACAACGGCGAGTTGGAGATGTTTACCGGCTATCGCGTGCATCACAATACCGTTCTCGGCCCGTCAAAAGGCGGCATCCGCTACAATATCCATGTGGATATTGACGAAGTTCGCGCATTGGCGATGTGGATGACGTGGAAATGTGCGCTGATGAGTTTGCCCTATGGCGGTGCGAAAGGCGGTGTCGTGGTCGATCCTCACAGCCTGAGCAACGGGGAAAGTGAGCGCCTGACACGTCGTTTCGCCGCAGAACTGATGCCGATGATTAGCCCGCATTCCGACATCCCGGCCCCGGATATGGGCACAAACGCGCAAACGATGGCCTGGTTTATGGATACCTACAGCCAGACGATAGGCTACTCGGTCCCGGCAATTGTGACCGGCAAACCGATCACCATCGGCGGCAGTCAAGGCCGCACAGAAGCGACCGGACGCGGCGTCATTATCACAACCATGGAAGCCATCCGCCGCAATGGGCTGGGCAAGCCAGAAGACATCAGTATCATCGTTCAGGGTTTCGGCAATGTCGGCGCGAACGCCGCTAGCTACGCCGCCGAAATGGGCTTCAAGATCGTCGGCGTCAGCGATGTAAGTGGTGGCATCTACGATCCGAATGGCCTGGACATCCCGACGGTCCGCCAGTGGATTGACCATAACGGATCGCTCGAAGGCTACACCAATGTCGAGCATGTGACCAACGACGAACTGCTGCTGCTGCCGTGTGATGTACTGATCCCCGCCGCGCTCGAAGGTCAGATTACCGACGCCAACGCCGACCGGATTCAGGCCCGGCTGGTCGTTGAAGGCGCGAACGGCCCCACCACCCCCGCCGCCGACGACATCCTCGGCGAGCGCGGCGTCCTGCTGATTCCTGACGTGCTGGCGAACGCGGGCGGCGTAGTCGTCTCTTATTTCGAATGGGTACAAGACCTGCAATCGTTCTTCTGGGACGAAGAAGAGGTCTTCCGTCAACTTAAGCGCCTGATGGTGCGCGGCTACGATTTTACGGTGCGCGTAGCAGAAGAACACGGCGTCACCCTGCGCACCGCTGCCCAGATTGGCGCGATCAAACGCGTGGGTGAGGCCATTCAAACACGTGGTTTGTACCCTTAAACACCAAAATCTAACACCGCTCTATCCAATCTAACGAAAACTTCAGAAGGGCCATCCCCAAAACGGCCCTTTTTCGATTACACTTTTAAGTATGGAGTCATCCGAAATCTTGGAGAAGCGTGCCTATGAATCTGTTTGAACGACTTGCGAGTTGGATGGGTCTCGATTCCAGTAGCAAGCAGGAGTTCAACCCCCTGCGTGACCTGCTCGAACAGGGACGGCAACTGCGTCGGGCTGAACAGTACGACGAAGCGCTGTATGCCTATAATCAGGCAGGTACGCTGGCAGAGATGGTAAACCAGGACTCTGCCCTGACCGCAATCGAACTGCATAAGGTCGAAATCCTCACCCGCAAGGGCGATTGGGTGGAAGCCGAGGAAACCCTGTTGCGCCTGGAGTCGCTGGCAGCGGAAGGTCATCGGGCCTATGTAAAGGGTGCGCTCGGCGTGCTGGCACAGTCGCAGGACGACTGGGACGGAGCACGCCAATACTACGAAGACGCCCGCGAACTTGCACAGCAAACCGAAGCGGTCGGTGCAGAAGGCCGCTCACTCGGTCATCTGGCAGATACTTATATGCACGAAGGCAACGCCAGTTACGCCGCGCATCTGCTACAGGAAGCACTCGTCAAGTTGGACGAAAGCGGCGACATCGAACTGAGCAGCTATTTCGTCGGACGATTGGGACAGGCGCTCATTGCCAGTGGGCAACAGCAAGAGGGCCTCGAAATGCTTGGTCGTGCGCTGCGCATGGCGGAAGACATGGAGTATCTCGAATATGTGCGGCGCTGGCGTCTGGCTTTGGCGGTAGAAGCCGCCCGCATGAAGAAACCGGCTGAGGTGAAGAACCAGTTGGTCAAGGCCCTGCCGCTCTTCGAGAATATGGAGACGACGCCAGAGTACATCACGCTGCTGGCGCGGTTGAGCAAGACCTGCCTCACATTGCACCAGTACGACGACGCAATGGGGTATGCACGACGCGCCGTCGAATTCGCCACACCCTTCGGCACAATCAGTGCGCCCTATCTGCGGGCAATTGGCACACTTGGGGTCGCGCTCACACATGTCAACCGCTACGCAGAAGCGATTCCGGCGCTGGAAACGGCGACATCCGCCCACACCATCGACCTCGACGTAACAACCGCCGACTACAACCGCATCGAACTGCTGCGCAATCTGGCGGCGGCACGCGCCGAAACTGGTGACTTCGCCACAGCCGAAAGCACCTATCATCGGGCGCTGGCACTGGCAGAAACGGTCGAAGCACCACTTGATATTGCCGGAACCCACCGCGACCTCGGCACGCTATATGCTCGGCGCAGCGACCATAATGCGGCGATTCAAAGCTGGTCAAAAGCACTGGAACTCTACGAACAAAACGACGAATATGCGCGGGTGGCGCGTCTGCACGTCGATATCGCCAACGTTCGGCGGCAAACAGGTTTGATCCGCCGCGCCATGAAAGACTACGAAAAGGCGCTGACCGCTATCAACCTTGCCGACGATGTAGAGACACGCGGCATCGTCCTCGCACACGCGGCAACCGCCTATGTCGATCAAGGCGATGTGGAAACAGCACGCACCTTCTTGCTTGAGTCGATCAAGATCGCGTCACAGGTCAACGACCGCCGCTCAGAAGCCACGCGACGCGGCAATTACGGCTGGTTCTTGTTGACGACAGGCAAGGCGCACGAGGCGTTGACAACACTTGCCGTGTCTGTGCGGCAAAGTCAAATCGCAGAACTCCCGCTGCAAGCTGCCGTCCAGACGGACAACATTGGCCTTGCCTATGATGAGCTTCATGACTACGAACAGGCACTCGTAAAGCATCAAAAGGCGCTGGAGATGCTGCGCGATCTGAACGCGCCAGAGTGGACGGCGATTGTTGGGGCGAATCTGGGGCACACACTGGCGGCAATGGGCCGGTTATTCGATGCAGAACCGCATCTGCGCCGCGCACTGGAAATCGGGCGCGAACTCAAAAGCGACGAGGTCATCGCCCGTGCCCAGACCGGGCTGGCGCTGACCGCCCTCAAACGCAGTAAATTAGACAAAGTCCAAGAAACAGTCGATGAAGCGGTCAACTCGGCACGCAAGACCGGGATTCGGCGTTTGCTATCCGACGCGTTAGCGGCGCAAAGCCAGTATCTCGCCACAACCGACCGCCATGAAGCTGCCGTTGACGCGTGGGAAGAGGCACGCGGCTTACTCAAACTGCTGGGCATCGCCTCGGAAGAAATTCCCGCCTGGCTGCGCGAAAAAACAACCTAATCAAGAGTCTGGAATGGGAATGTATCACATTGGCAGCGGCTTGCTTATCCGATATTCGCGTATTTAAATAGTGAGGGCATCTCGCTTTGCGTGTGAACCCCTAATCACGCAGACGCGACCTGACTGTCATACGCACGCTGCCATGTACTTATCTCCCTCGTTGATTTGCACCCAGAAAGAGTTAGACCTCTTCATCTTCTACGTAGAGGCCATGAAAACCGAACATCACGGGCTGGGGCAAATCTGCGCGAGCGACCTCTTGCAACGTTTGCGCGTCCAATATCAGAAGGAAAGAGTTTCCCTGTGCGGCATCCAGCACAACGGACAATAAAACGCCATCGTCTTCTGCCTGACGATTCGGGTCCGGGACAAAAATCGGCTCTCCGGGGAACGCATCCGGTTGAACCCACAGGTTATGATTTCCCGTCTGCACATCAATTTTCACAAGCTGATTATAGAAACCGTTCTGGCGTGCTTTATGAAGTCCAATGCCATATACGTAGCGATAATCCGACCGGGTTTTATAGTTCGGATAATCAAAATGAGGCAGCTCTATGCACACATCAGAGATTTGTTCTGAACGAACGCGCTTGCCATTGAGGGGCAAGGTGAAGCGCTGCATTGTGCCATGCGGCAGACTGAGCGATTTCTCTTTCAGGCGCTTGATATAGTAGTGCGTGATGATGTCTGCGTCAGGATACGCGACAATATCCATGACAATTTCGTTATCGCGTTCAAAGGCGTTCACATGATGAAAGGCAAAGAACGGCTCGCACTCATATTTGCCAATAAATTCGCCGGTATGCCGGTTAAACACGTAAAAGGGTGTCCCACGATTGGGTTCCCAATTGAAGTTTTCAATAAAGGGCTTCAGCCAGAATAGCAAGCTGAGGGGATTGACCACCAACGGAAACGCAGTGACGATGACGTAGTTTTCCGTCATGGCAAAGCTGTGCATATACGCCGGTTTATCCGTATTCACCGCGCCCAGTTTCTTGCGGTTCATCTGTGAATCAACGCAATAAGCCCGGTACTGAGAAACAGCCCCAAAGCGCGTCACTACATTGTACATATGGTCATCAAAAAAGTGTGGGTGCGCGGTTGTTACCTGACCGACCGGGTCTTTTTCGTAAGAGAACACGCCAACCGATTTCAAGGTCTGAACATCAAATTCAACCTGAATCGGCGTCTCCGAGAGGGCAATAAAGCGCTCTGCAAACCGGGCAATGCTCACTTTGGCATTATCGGTTGGTTCGTGCGTAAAAACAGCCATCGCCCGCTGAAATAACGAGCGACACGGATCAGTTGCAAAGTCTGTATAGGTGATGCGCCCTTCTTCCATTGCAGTCTGATGCGCCTTCGTTTCAAGAAATTTGTTTGCATAACTCACCATCCCATTTTGAAACGAGAACTTATGCAACATCGAAAACCCATCAAACCAGTGACGAAACTGTTCATCACCCACATTCATCTGCCCAGGCCCATTTCGCAGCAGAGTACCCTGTAACCAATCCGGCAGCCTGCCCTTTACGGGCAGTTGGTCAATTGTGATTTCGTGATTGGTTTGCAGAAGCCCTTGCTCGAACCAATCCTGGTTTTGTTCATCAGATGAATTTGTCATGGTCTATGTATATCGTCCTGCGATCAGTTCGGCTGCAATTTTGCCAGATGAGATCACAGCCGGTACGCCTGCCCCCGGATGCGTACTTGCACCGACGAAATAGAGGTCTTCGTAGTGGCTGCGTGTATGTGGACGCAACCAGGCGGATTGCAGTAGTGTCGGTTTCGAGGCAAATGCAGCACCTTTATAGCTGTTGAGCTTTTGCTCGAAATGTATAGGATCGATATAATGTTCTGCGATGATGTTCTCCTGCAACTCTGGCAGGTAATTGTCTTCGAGGAATTGCATCACACGATCACGGAATGGCTTGGCGTAGGTTGCCCAGTCAATATCGGCCCCCAGATTGGGCACCAGCGCCAGCACATAAAACGATTCACATCCTTCAGGCGCAATGGTCGGGTCGGTGATGGTAGGCATGTGCAAATACAATGAGATGTCATCTGGTATGCCTTTTGCGCCGAACACCTGCTTAAGTTGGCGTTTGTAGTCTTTACCGATGATGATATTGTGATGCGCCAGTTTGGAATCTGTATAACGTCGCTTGGTGCCAAAGTAGATCACGAAGAGAGAATTGCTATAATTCATCGTCTTCAAGCGCATCTTCATCATTCGATTGCTTTCGTGCGCCGGAATCAAATTGGCATATGTAAATGCTGCATCCCCGTTGCAGACGACCTTATCTGCATAGAATGTATCACCGTCTTTGACCCGCACACCTTTGGCTTGACCGTTTTCGATGATGATTTCTTCTACTTCACTACCCAGACAGATTCGTGCGCCTAATTCTTCCAGCAGGCGACCAAAGCCACGGACAATCGCACCAGTGCCACCTGTAGCATAGTGTACGCCCCACTCCTTCTCAAACTGAACAATGAGACCATAGATTGACGGCGTATCGAATGGGTTACCGCCCACCAGCAACGGATGGAAAGAAAAGACCTGACGAAGAAATTGATCTTTTATGAAGCGAGAAGTGTAACCGTACATATCCTGATATAGACCCATCTTGATGACATCAGGCATGATCTTCAACATGTTCGTCAATTTATGAAAAGGTCTGTCTGTAGAAGGGTGAAATTTCTCGAATACCTTGTTTGTATGCTCTACAAAACGAAGATACCCTTGCTTATCATCCGGGTTCCATTGTTCAATTTCAGCCAACATATCCTCAAGCTGGTGACGGTAATCGAAGGAACGTCCCTGATGATCGAATATCCGGTAAAACGGATCAAGTGGCACAAGGTCAAAGTAGTCTTGCCATCTGCGCCCGCTCATTTGCCAGATTTCATCAAACATATAGGGCGCTGTGATAACCGTCGGACCACTATCAAATTTGAAGCCGTTGATTTCGTGCTGATAACCGCGCCCGCCGAGTCCATCACGTTTATCAAATATCGTGACTTTCCAGCCTTCAGAGGCGAGACGTGCCGCCGCCGCTAGCCCGCCAAAACCAGCGCCGATCACAATTACAGAGCCTTTGCTTGCCTGTTGCATGTCCTTAGTCACCATCAGCTATACCGCAACCTTTCCGAGCCATACGGCGGGTAAACGACGTAATTTGCCCCATTTCGAAACACTCGCTCGACGGGAGAAAACGTCGTAATCTTGCTTCTCAATTTCACTCAGAATGCCCGCGTAAAACGTGGTTGCCGCCGAGACAGCGAATCTCCCCGACGGATGCAAGTATTCTATGCCCGGCAATGCTTCTCTGTAGATTTGGCGCGTGCGGTCTATCTGGTAGCGCATGAAGTCTTTCCACTGCGGCGTCACCCGGCCTGCTGCGATGGCAGATTCGTCCAGACCAAAGCTACGTAACTCTGCTAAAGGCAAGTAAACCCGCCCGCGTTGCCAATCTTCATGAATATCTCGCAAAATATTCGTCAATTGCAGCGCGACACCAAGCAAAATGGCGTAATGGATGGCGTCTTCGTTGTCATAGCCGATGATGTTCATACTCATAAGACCAACTGTCGAGGCTACGCCATAACTGTAATGGGCGAGTTCCTCAAAGGTTTCATAGTGATCTTTATGCAAATCCTGTATTAAGGCATC
>DAOTXA010000245.1:0-2165 GCA_034435595.1 Anaerolineae bacterium
CTACTCCACGAACACATTTTTCTATTTTGGCTTACTTCAATCGTATAATCTCGAAGGAAACTCGCTATGATTCGTTTACTCAGCGCGTTAAATCCGATCGCCCCTGTGCCACCGCCAGCCGACGAAGAAATCTCTCTGCTAGAGCGTCGCTATTCACGCCGCAACCCGTTGCGTACCCTGTGGTATCTCTATAAAGGCGATCGCGGCTGGCTACTGGCCTCGTTGATGTTCTTCGTCGTCAAACATAGCGGAACCGTCGTCGCCCCCCTGTTAATCGCCAACATCGTCGATATCGTCACCGCCCCAGAAACACGCTCTCTGAGTGAAATCTGGCCCTACATCGGCATCATGATGTTTCTATATATACAAAACGTGCCCACGAACTGGATGTTCTCCATGTCGTTGAGCCGTTCCACGCGCAACATGGAAGTCAAGTTGCGCTCTGCACTCGCACGACGCTTACAACACCTTTCGATGAACTTTCACTATCGCAATAGCACCGGCATGTTACAAACCAAGCTGCTACGCGATGTCGAAATCATCGAACTGCTAACCAAAAGTCTGTTTTCATCCGTTCCGTCTGCCATGTTCGCGCTGATCTTCGCCATCGTCGTGACCGCCATCCGCGCCCCCATCTTTTTGATCTTCTACCTGCTCACCGTCCCCCTGACAGCGATGATGATCTTCGGCATGAAACGCATCATGCAGCGCCGCAACCGCGACTTCCGCGAAAACGTAGAGCAGATGTCGTCCAGCCTCATCGAGATGCTGCACATGATCCCCGTCACCCGCGCTCATGGCGTCGAAACCGAGGAAATCGAGCGCGTACAGCATAAGATGCAAAACGCCCGCAACACTGGCATCCGGCTGGACGCCATCAACAGCATCTTCAACGCCTCGACCTGGGCTTTGTTCCGAGCATTCGAAACCATCTGCCTGCTCTTCGCAGCGATGGCGGCCTTCAACGGCATCGTCTCCGTCGGCGACGTGGTCATGCTAACCGGGTTCTTCACCAGCCTGACCAACGCCGTCACCCGCATCACGACCATGCTGCCAGAAATCAGCAAAGGTTTTGAGAGTATCTACTCCATCGGTCAGGTGCTGGAATCGCCCGACCTCGAATTCAACGAGAAAAAAGCGAAGGTCAAGCAGATCAAAGGCCAGTTCACCTTTGAGAAAGTCGGCTTCAAATACCCGGATACCTACGACTCATCGCTGCAAGACATCCATCTCGACGTGAAACCCGGCGAAACTATCGCCTTTGTTGGGCCAAGCGGCGCGGGGAAATCGACCCTGCTCAATATGGTGATCGGCTTCATCCGCCCCACTACCGGACGTGTGCTGCTGGACGGGCGCGACATGAACGAACTCGACTTGCGCAGCTATCGCCATTTTGTATCGATGGTCCCGCAGGAAACAGTACTCTTTGAGGCATCGGTCCGCGAGAATATCCTCTACGGCACGCCCAACGTCAGCGAGGAACGGCTGCGGCAGGCCCTCATCGACGCCAACGCCCTCGAATTCATCGAAAGCTTGCCCGAAGGACTCAATACGCCCATCGGTGAGGACGGCGCACGGCTATCCGGTGGACAGCGCCAGCGCATCGCCATCGCCCGCGCCTTGATCCGCAATCCCAGAGTGTTGATTCTGGACGAGGCCACATCCGCGCTCGACAACGCATCCGAGGCGGCAATTCAAGAGGCAATGGAGCGCCTCATGCAGGGACGCACTACCTTCGTCGTCGCGCATCGACTGAGTACCGTCCGCAACGCCGACCGCATCGTTGTACTTGATGACGGCGACATCGCCGAAGTCGGCACGCACGAAGAACTGCTCAAACGTGGCGGCATCTACGCCAGACTGCGTGGTAATGCCCCCATGTCGGCGGCATAATAACCATGCGCATCGAACACATCGCCCTATGGACGCCCGATCTCGAACGCAGTCGCACCTTTTACGTGAAGTATTTCGCTGCGGCTGCAAATGACAAATACACGAACCCCGCAAAGGGGTTTTCGAGCTACTTCCTGACCTTTGACGGTGGCCCCCGGTTAGAACTCATGCACATGCCGGGGATCATGGGCAGTCCCGACCAGCAGCACTTCGGCTGGATTCATATCGCCGTATCTGTCGGCAGCAAGGAAGCGGTCGATGCGCTGACCGAG
>DAOTXA010000246.1:0-4085 GCA_034435595.1 Anaerolineae bacterium
GGGGCGTCACCCACACGTACCTATGTATTCGTTCCTAACGTAGTCGTTGCCCTTCGGCATGACTCAGGCTGGTCAACATTGGCTTTTACAAGCCACCCGATTTATCGGTGGGGGGGGCGTTGACGGCTTCACAGGGACGGCATTTTTGCGGTCCATGGCTACAAAACCTGCTTCCCGCACACTATTTGCAGCGAATTTAAGGTGATGATACTAAACGAAGCCCGAAAAGTCACTCAGGACGAGTGGAGCGCGTAGCGCGATCTTGATATGCGATTTCACACCGAACTGGCAAGAGCCACGTAAAATCCGGTTCTCGTGCTGCTGGTGGAAGTGTTGAGAAAGGTTATCTGGATCCAAATTGCCCTGCCCGATGATCTTCTTGAAACAGGACATGTAAATCTGGCAATCGACGAACACTTTAAGATCGCAGAAGCAGTCGCTGCTCGAAGCGCAGAGGCGGCTAAAAGTGCCATGCGAACGCATCTGATGTCCTCATTTGCCAATCAGAACAACCCGCAACGCATCCACATGGGTGGGAAAATGGGCTTGCATCGGGATTAGCCGACAAAGTCGCCTGCGCTTCACCAGCAGGTCGATTTCTTACTCTTAAATCTGATTGATTTGGACGGCGAATAGGTGTAGACTCTCATCGTTTGCGGGTATAGCTCAGTTGGTAGAGCGTTTGCTTCCCCAAAAAGCAGTGTAGACCCGCCCTGATGTAAATACACAAGCCGACTTGCATGAAGTTGGCTTTTTGTATCGCGCTAGAGAAAAAAGCGGTGTAAACAGGCCGGCGGTGTTTCATCTTCCCGATGAGTCAACGCTGTTATGAGTTTCAGAAACGCGACATGCCCCGGTAAAGGGGCACGTCGTCTTATACGGGGATTTATTGCGCTGCGAGTAGTTTCCTACGGTTCAATCAAGACTACCGTACCGGCATTTGGAATCCAGCCGCAGGTATACCCATCCTTGAATTCGACGGGGAGAATTTCGGTCATGGTGCGCGGTGATTGTGTTGCGTCCATGAAGATCATGCGTCCCTGGCCCAGCAAGCAGATTTCCTGATAGCCGCCGAATTCGAACTGGACGCTCCCATCTTCGGTCAG
Source organism: Anaerolineae bacterium (assembly GCA_034435595.1). Taxonomy (GTDB): domain Bacteria; phylum Chloroflexota; class Anaerolineae; order Aggregatilineales; family Phototrophicaceae; genus JAVJSU01. The sequence continues at coordinate 1,107 of DAOTXA010000246.1, forward strand.
AATCCACACGTCTATCGCGAAGATCACACCATGATTCACCAGTTGTTCGGGGATACCCTGCTCTGCCATTTGCCATGCGCCCTGCCACATATAGATATTGCCGTAGACGTTATCGGGCATACCGTAGGCGTGACCGCGATCTTCGTCGTCCTCAGCCATCCAGTCGTTGAGGCTTGGCGGCGGAGGCGGCGGGATCAGTTCGATCACGACATTGATTTCACCGAGGTCAATGTCCGGCAATCCGGTATAGTCGCCGCCGTTACTATCGACGCTCAGGCCCAACGCTTCGTTGATGTCGCCGTTAAAGCTCGGGTCGATGACGATCACGATGGGAACCGGGATGTTCCAGTTTGTTTCCGTAAACGTATACGGATTCGGCGTCACGACGATTTCCGGCGGCAGGTTGTCAAAATCGATGATGACGACTTCACCGGGACCGGGTTGTGTCTGGAGCTTGATTTCGAGTTTCTGCGTGAACACGTCTTCGTCGCCGTCGGGGACCAGATCAATGATGATACCGGGCACGTCGTTGTCAGTAACGCTAACGCTCTCGTTGGCTGGTGTCAGGGTGCTGTAGCCAGTCGCCACCGAAACAATGGTGGTGACCACTTCACAGGTGCGCGTACCGTCAACAAGGGCGTTATCGACTGCTTCCACACTCACAGTGAAGGGATTGCCGTAGGTCGTATTGGTGAAGGTGTGTGTAGCCGTCCCCGAAATCGTGCAGACTGCGCTATCTACCACACCGAAGTTGAGCGTTACGTCCGCATCCGGCTCGGTCGTCAGGTTGACGGTGTAACTTCCCGTTTCCCCTTCGGCGATGCTGGTGGGTGTGAACACGCTGGTGCTCAGATTCGGCGAGTCGATGTCGATGACGGTGAAACTCATATCCGTCGGGTTGCCCAGTGCGGTATAGCCGGTCGCTGTTGTCGTCGGCGAGAACTGCAATGTACAGGTCTGGTTACCATCGGTGACACCATCAATCACACCCGTGACCTCGACCGTGAACGGCGTCGGGGCGACATTCGCACTGAATGTATGGGATGTCGCGCTGGTGACGGTGCAGGCGGTGGTGTCGGTGACGGAGAATTCCATGGTCACATCGGCATCCGGCGTGGTGTTGAGGTTGAAACTCACCGTTGCGCTGTTGCCTTCGTCGAAGTTGGTGAAGGCAGACGCGCCACCCCAACCGGGTGTATCGTCATCGAGGATGGTGATCGTTACATCTGCCGGGTCCATACCATTATAGTCTGCACCACCGCTGGCTGCACCGGTGACGAGATTACACGCTTGATTGCCATCGGTCACTTGTTCAGAGACGGCGGCAACCGTAACACTCGCGCCTGTGTTCCAGTTGGTGCCGTTCAAAACGACGCTGGAACCGGATATGCCACACTGTCCGCTGCTGACGCTGACCGGGATGGTTACCGGGGCAAGCGGGATGGTGTCGAGCGTGAAGGTAAAGGCTTGACTGCTGACTTCGCTGAAGTTCACCGGCCCTGCCGGGCTGACATTGATACCTGCGGTGTTGACATCGCTAACGTTGACGGTTGCCGAGTAAGACAGGGCGTTGTATTCGCTCGATCCGGCAAAGCTGACGCTGAAGCTGCACGATTGCGTACCATCGGCAGTGCTGTCATTTACACCGTTGATCGTGAGCATCTGCTCGCTCATATCGGTGATGGCGAAGCTGGCAGGCGTGACCGTGCATTCATCGGCTGTGGTGTTGTTTACGGTCGCGGTTACAGTCGCGGTCGGGACCGTGTCGAGACTAAATTTAGCGCTCGTCCCGGTGCTTTCCATGATCGTCCCGGCGGGTGCGGCTGTCTCGGTGACACCGGCGGTATCAGCATCCACGATGTTAAAGGTTACATCATTAGCGTCAAATCCGTTGTAGCCACCCGGTCCAGTCGCAGGCAGGAGTTTTACCGTGCAGTTTTGCGTTCCATCTACGACGTTATCCGTCAGGGCAGAGACGTTCACGGTTTGCAGGGCTGTGCCGCCAGTCATGACCGAAGTCGGGCTAACCGCGCATTCGGTCGGGTCGCTGACCTCAAGCGGGACCGTTACATTTCCTTCGGGGCCGACATTCAGCTTGAACGTGAAGGTCGTGCTGCCGCCTTCGTTAAGTGGGTTGGTGGCGGGCGGATTGACCGTGATACCCGCAACGGCGATGTCAGTAATCGTCATGGCGATGCTGGACGGCGAAGGGGTCACGCCGACGTATTCGGCTGCACCGGTAGCGTTACCGATATTCACGGTACAGGGCTGGCTGCCGTCTACGATGCCGTCATCAGAGCCATAGATCGTCACGTTGCCGGACATGGTCGCACCACTCAGGGTCAGCGATATGGGTGCAACGGTGCATACGCCCGGATCGGTGGTGCTGATTGGGATCGTCACTGTGCCGGTGGGCGTATAATCGAGCGCGACGGAGAACGTGATACTGCCAGCTTCCGGCATGGTGTTCGTCGCCGGACCCGTTACGCTGATGGTCGGCGCGTGGATGTTAGTGATATCCATCGGCAATGTGCCGTCGAACGCTGTTTCATATTCCGGCGAGCCGCCGAAGTTGGCGCTAATTATGCAGGCGAATGTCGTGTCGTATACGCCATCATCCACACCCGCGACGCTGAAATTGGCAGTACTGCCGAAGGCCACAGCCATCGAAGTCGGGCTGACCGTACATTGTGACGAGTCATTTGTCGAAAGCGCGACTGTCACTGTACCCCCTACCGGGATCGTATTTAGCGACAGGCCGAGGGTTGTGCTTGCACCTTCCGCGATACTTGTTGGTGGCGACGCGGGGCTTAAGGTAACGTCCGCGTTGTTGATGTTGGTGACCGTAACCGCCACGTCATCGGGGTTGATGCCCGCAAAGCTCGCGTCACCTGTTGCCACACCCAGAACTGCCGTACACGACACATCACCATCATCTTTGTTGTCGTCCACGCCGGAAATCGTGACTGTACCCGACAT
>DAOTXA010000247.1:0-3764 GCA_034435595.1 Anaerolineae bacterium
CCGGATTCCGGTGCTGTGTCTGTTCAGAGCGACTCAAGCTCCTCCCCCGGCACCGGGGGAGTGAGAACCGGAGGTTCTATGGGAGGGGGTCTAGCACTGAATGTTACCCAATACGCTCACAATCTTCTTCTATCGCCGCATGTAGGTGACGACACACCGTAAATCATTCTCAGACAGTTGCTTCGCTTCATGGAGAATGTCGTCCAGTAATTGGTCAGACATTGGCTTCTCCCTTCTTTACTTCGTGATTAGAATACCAAAAACTCCCTCACAGCAGCGAGGGAGCGACAATGTACACAGTTCGGTTTCCCTCATCGTTCAGACGCCTCATGTATGCTCAAACACACGTCGTCTGCCGGATTTAGCACCATACCGGGACTCCTGGCGGTTGCTGCGGGTTCACCGGGCCGGTCCCTCCCCCGCTCGTTATGAGTTGTGGATTGTATCCTACCAGCGCAGAACGCCCGCGTCAATAAAGCGACCGTCACTGTCATCGACCGTTCACAGATAGGTCGGCAGGTCTTCGCTTTCGCCCCGTGCCGTTATCCTTTATACTCCGGGTCCCATTGGACGGCAGCACGTCAGGGACGATGTCATGCAGTATACCTACACCGCCAACGGACAGACGCACACGGTCACGCTTGATCCACAACCGGACGGCAGTTTCCGCGCACAAATTGGCGACCGCAACCTTCACTTTACCGCCGAACCCACCGCTGACGGCGGGCGCTTGCTCGTCATCACCGGGGCGGATGGTCACATTACGCGCTGTGTCGCCCATGCAGAAACGCTAGGCGACGACCGGTTCATTCATATGGACGGGCAGACCCACACCCTCGCCGTCCCCGAAGATCGGGCCTCCCGCCGTCGCAGAGACGCCCACGCGGGCGATCTGACGGCACAGATGCCCGGTCAGGTGACGGCGATCCTCGTCGCGGCAGGCGATGCGGTTGAATCTGGCGCGGCACTTGTCATCCTCGAAGCGATGAAAATGGAGATTCGCGTCACCGCACCGGGACCGGGGACTATCGCCCGCGTGCTGGTCAAACCGGGCGACGTGGTCGAACGCGGTCAAACGCTGGTGGAAATATCAGGGCCAGGTGACGAGGGCAGTGGGTGCTAAAACTTCATTACGACCGCCTCTCCACCGCTTCGCCAGCAAAGTTCGCCGGATTGTTTGCGTTATTCTCCTCTGCATATAGCCGTAATTCAATGAATAATAATTGACATAACAGTATAATGTAATTATATTTTAAATAACGTATTGTTATTGGAATGGATGCCCCATGAACCTCTTTACTGACCGTATCTCTTCCCGCCTCACCTCTATCGTATTCGGATTTCTTCTATTCTGCGGGCTGGTGCTGCTCAACGGATTTGTCGTCGCGCAGATGAACACCGGGCCGACCATTCACGCCTGTGTCAATTCCACCAACGGCAACACGCGCATCGTTGATGGCGCAGACGACTGTCGCCGCAACGAAACGCAACTGTACTGGAATGTCGCGGGGCAAACGGGGCCGCAGGGCGAACCCGGTCCACAGGGTCCGATTGGCTTAACCGGGCCAATGGGACACGTGGGACCAGCAGGTCAGGACGGCGTTGCGGGCTATGACATATCGGCCACCAGCCGCACGGTATTCGGGGCGGACTATCAAGTGTTCGTCGTCGGCTGCCTGGGCGGTAGAAAAGCTACAGGCGGCGGATTCTACATCCCCGGTGCTCTAAAAGACAACCTGGAAGTTCTGGGGTCTCATCCCGATGCCGAGGGAGCCGGTTGGCGCGTCGAAATGGCATGGGAGGGCTGCACGGGTAGTGGTTGCATTTTCAATCTGTACGCCATATGTGCATATGTCAACGAATAAGCAAGCTATACGCGGACACGATCCCGGTGCGCAATGAGCTATCGTCTCCGATAAATTTCTGTCTCAACAGGGAGAATAGTCACGACAAGTCTATCAAGGCGCTGAACCCGGTGTCGTCTGGTAGACTTGTCTTTTGTTTGCATGTACACAGGGCGTCGGTCTACAGAGACGCTTATCACGGGATTATTCATGAATATCACCATCATCGCATTTGGATCACGCGGCGATATTCAACCCAAAGTCGCGCTCGGAGTCGCCCTGCAAGCCGCCGGACACCGGGCGCGGCTGGTCGCGCCGGAGCGCTTCGCCGGGTTCGCCGCCGAAAACGGCCTCGACTTCGCCCCGCTGCCCGGTGACATTGACGCTATGTCAAAGGCATTGGTCGAAGAAGGCGGGACCAATCTATTCAAGAACATCAAAGTCGTATGGGAGTTTTCGGCCCCGCTGGGCGTAGAAGTGTTTCGCCGCATGGAAGCCGCCTGTGCCGATGCTGACGCCATCGTATACTCGTTTCTGCTGGCGATTCCCGGCGACTGGATCGCACGTAAGCGTGGCATACCGGGATTCTTCGCACATTTGATCCCTCTGTTTGTGCCGACGCGCCACGTTCCCCCGGCGTTGATGCCAGAACTGCCGTTATTCACAGCGACGAACAACCGTCTGCTGCAACGAGCGTTCACGTCAATCTTCTGGCAGTCCAATCTGCAAACGTATCGCATCGTGCAGCGTGGACACGACCATCTGCCCCCGGCGCGTGAACTGCGCCTGCCCGCCGGACGTGCCGACAGTCCGCCGAACCTGTACGGATTCAGCCGCCACGTCATCCCCGACGATGATTTTCCGCCCAACGCCACGACAACCGGCTGGTGGTATCTCGATTCCAGGGATAACTACACGCCACCAGATACGTTGACAGACTTTATCACATCCGGGCAGCAGCCGATCTATCTCGGCTTCGGGAGCATGGTCGCCGGGGATATGGATGCGTTTTTGCACATGTGCGTGGACGCCATCCGGCAGGCGAAGCAGCGGGCGGTGATTCTCACCGGATGGGGTGGCATGGCCTTCAAGGATGAATTCGCCGGGAGCGATGATATTATCGTCATGGAATCCGCGCCGCATGACTGGCTGTTTCCACAGATGCGAGCTTTGGTCCATCACGGCGGGGCGGGGACGACGGGCGCGGCCTTTCGATCTGGCGTGCCGCAGGTGGTCGTACCTTTTTTCGGAGATCAGTTCATGTGGGGCAAGCAGGTCGCCAAGCTCGGCGCGGGACCGTCGCCTGTATTCGCCAAACATGCCACGCGGGACCGTCTGGCGCTGGCGATCCACACCGCCGCCACCTACCCGCCGATGGCGAAACGTGCCGCCGAACTGGGCGAAAAAGTCCGCGCTGAAAACGGGGTAGAGCGTGCGGTTCGCATCATTGAGGACGGGGTGAAAAAAATATAGGGACACTATCGTGTGTGCCCCTACAACAAACTCATTGCTGTTCGTGACCTACTCTTCCAGATCGTCTGGCTTAAGAGGGTTGTCGTCCACGTCGGATATGGCGACCGGTTTCGCACTGCCGTTACCGGTGGCAGAGGCAGCCATCGAGGCGAAGTCGTTGGCGTCCACATCGCGCAAACTGGCGAACATCTGCGACATACGCTCAATCGTAGTGTTAAAATCTTCACCACTCAGCGCTTCGACCTTCGTGCGGAACATCTCGGCGACTTCGGGGATGTTCATCAGCATATCCATAAAGGTATTGCCGGTTCCGCCACCGCCCCCACCTTCACCACCAAATTGCACCACGCGGACGTTACCGCCCAACCCGGCAAGCGCTTCGGCAATCGCCTGTACTTTGGCGACATCGGCTTTTGTCACTTCTTCGATGATGAACTGGCGCAGGTT
>DAOTXA010000248.1:0-3274 GCA_034435595.1 Anaerolineae bacterium
CGAGATACTGAATGCCGACTTTCAGGTTCCAGCGCAGACCGTGTTCGGTGACCGTACCTTCGCTCGGTGTCAGCAGGTCGGCAGCAGTGACATTCACATCATCGCGTTGGCGGTCGATCTGGTTGGGCTGCGGCATATATTCGTTGAAAATTTCGGTTGCGACGGCGACCAGGCCCGGATGCGCCACCCATGTACCGTCATGACCGTCTTTCGCCTCGCGCAGTTTATCCTGCCGGACTTTTTCCATAGCCTTCGCGTTGGCTTCGGGGTCCGACTTGATCGGAATCTGCGCCGCCATGCCGCCCATCGCGTGTGCCCCACGCTTGTGACACACTTTGATGACATTCAGCGTATAGTTGTGCATAAAAGGTACGGTCATCGTCACCTGTGAGCGATCCGGCAACATGTATTCGGGCTTATTGCGGAACTTCTTGATGTAGCTGAAGATGTAATCCCAGCGTCCGCAATTGAGTCCGGCGGAATGCTCGCGCAGTTCGTAGAGTATTTCCTCGCACTCAAAGGTAGCCAGGATGGTTTCGATCAAGACGGTTGCGCGGATGCTACCACGCGGGATGTCAAGTTCGTCCTGCGCCATGTTGAATACATCGTTCCACAAGCGTGCTTCGAGGTGGCTTTCCAGCTTCGGCAAGTAGAAGTAAGGTCCACTGCCGCGTTCGAGCAATTCTTTTGCGTTGTGGAAGAAGTACAGACCGAAGTCAAACACCCCACCGGGGACCGGGCGACCGTCCACCAGAAAATGCTTCTCGTCCAGATGCCACCCGCGAGGGCGCACCATCAAGACGGCGGTTTCGTCGTTGAGCTTGTAGTGTTTGTCTTTGCGTGCATCGTGGAACGTGATCGTGCGGCGGATGGCGTCACGCAGATTAATCTGCCCGTCAATCATATTGTGCCATGTCGGGGCGTTGGCGTCCTCGAAGTCCGTCATAAAGACCTTTGCGCCACTGTTCATCGCGTTGATGACCATTTTACGGTCGGTGGGTCCGGTGATTTCTGTGCGGCGATCCTGCAAATCTGCCGGAATGGGACCGACGCGCCATGTGTCGTCCTCGCGGATGTGTGCCGTCTCAGGCAAGAAGTCGGGCATTTCGCCCCGGTCGATACGCTGCTGGCGGTCGATGCGGGCGTTTAACAGTTCAGCGCGGCGATCACGCGCCAGACGCGCCAGCTTCGCCACAAATGCCTGCGCTTCGGGGGTAAGGATTTCTGCGAACTCCGGCGTGATCTCGGCGGTGATCTCGATGCCGGTATTGATGTTTAAAGTCATAGTTTCTGTCCTTCTCAAGTGCATAAATAAAGGTCCGCGTATTGTATCGCGTATGCGATGTTATCGTCGTTGTGTACGAACTGATCTCAGTGTACGGGGAAAAACGGGACTTGTGATCCGCAATATGACGAAATATTTGCGCGGATTTTCACACAAGGTGTCTTAATCTAACGAGAATTTGATTATCGCAGTGAGGCGAAGCGATTAAAACCAACGCAAAGAAAGGCATGAAATAGATTTTGCGAAACCCTGCAACGTTGCGCCCTTACGTTATGAGTTGACTCGCCCTACTCTCCACTGAGTCTACGTTGTGCGTCGTCTTCTGCGAGCATGCGCTCCAGTTCGGCGGTTTCAAGTTCATCGACATAAATCTTGACGGCCTCGCCCATCGTCTCCGCCAGATCGGGGTGCAGCGCGTCGAACTTTACGCGGAAGTCGGGTGCATGGATGTACATTTCAGATAAACCGCGCAGCATATCCAGCGACGGCTCGTAGAAATATTTGATGTGTTCGTGCCAGCGATTGATCAAGTCCTGCATCCGTTGATCTGCCACCGGAACGCCCTGTTCGACCGCTTTCGCCAGTGCCGCATAGATTTCGTTGCCCTCATCCATGATGGCCTGCTGCTGATCCGCGTCATAGTTGTTCCAGCGATTGATCGAGTCATTGACTGTATCTGGCCCGTATTGCAGACGCGCCTCGCGGGTATAGTCGTCCTGCTGCTGTTTCGAGAGTCCGCCGAACATCTTCTTCTTATTTGCCATGACTGTATCCTCCTGCAAATGCTGGATGGTCGAATCTACGGTTTCGATCAACTGCTCCATGCGGTCGATTTTCTTTGAGAGTGCGCGACGGTGGGCGTGGAGCGCTTTAAGTGTATTAAAATCGGGATTGTCCAGGATGTCGCGGATTTGTGCGAGTTCCATATCCATTTCCCGGTACAGCAAAATCTGTTGCAAGCGGAACAGCGCCGCATCGTCGTAGTAGCGATAGCCGTTGCCGCCGATCTTCGATGGATGCAACAGCCCGATTTCGTCGTAGTAGTGCATGGTGCGAACGGTGACGCCCGCAATATCTGCAACTTGCTTGACGGTATACATCTCATTTCACCTCCGAAACGCATCCTACACTATCACGCGACGTGAGGGTCAAGCCATTCAATGAAAACTTTGTGGCAATCGCAAGTTTGATCTCGCAAACGGCAATCAAATTCGGTTTAATGGGCGAATCTTATATCAATAACGGGAATGAACCACTGTGTCAGACAACAATCAAGCCGTCGTCGTGATCGTTAATCGCGCAGGCATGGGTAACGCACCTTCAGATTTGCAGGAAACCCTGATTAGCACCTACTTCAAGGTCATCCTCGGCGACAATCACCTGCCGAAGGCGATTTGCTTTTATGGCGAAGGTGTCAAATTGGCGGTGGACGGATCTCCGGTGCTGGACTCGTTGAAGAAGCTGGAAGCGGCAGGCGTCGATTTGATCCTGTGTTCCACCTGCTTAAACTATTTCCATCTTAAAGGCCGGGTCGCGGTCGGCATTGTCGGCGGCATGACCGACATCACGGCGGCGATGTGGCAGGCAGACAAGGTGATTACGCTATAAAATCAGGGAATTTTGACACATGAGCGACTCAACACAGTATATCGCCCTCTTGCGTGGCATCAACGTTAGCGGGCACAAGAAAATCAAAATGGCGGACCTGAAAAAACTGCTATCAACGCTGGATTTCGCTGACATCAAGACGGTGCTGGCAAGTGGCAACGTCGCGTTGACCGCATCCGGTGACGCGGAAAGCATCGCGCAGGCTATCGAAGCGGTGATTTCCAGCGAATACGGGTTTGATGTTCCGGTGATCGTGCGTCACGCCGAAGCCATACGCGCATTGGTGAATAGCAACCCATTCGCCGGGATCGAAGTCACCGATCAGACACGGCTGTATATTACGTTTCTGGGGCCAGAGGCCAAATCAGGCGGCCTCGACCT
>DAOTXA010000249.1:0-3888 GCA_034435595.1 Anaerolineae bacterium
AGATGCATATGTCTACGTATCACCTCGCGCAACTTAACATTGCTCGTATGTTGGCCCCGCTCGATACGCCGCAAATGGCTGGATTCGTCAACCGGATTGATGAGATCAATGCCCTGGCAGATAAAACGCCCGGTTTCATCTGGCGCTTGCAGGGCGACGAAGGCAACGCGACTGCGCTGCGCGTCTTCGACGACGACTGGCTGATTGTCAACATGTCTGTTTGGGAATCGGTCGAAGCGTTACATCAATACACTTACTATAGCGATCATGTCGAGGTGTTCCGGCAGCGGTCACAGTGGTTCGAGAAGATGGAAACGCCATACATGGTATTGTGGTGGATTCCCGCCGGACACATCCCCGATGTTGAAGAAGCGAAGGCCAAACTCGCGCATATCACCGAACACGGACCCACACCCCAGGCGTTTACCTTTAAGCAGCGTTTCACCGTCAAGGAGATGGTACAGGCCAGCGGCGATTAATCCGCTTTGCGTGGTTTTTGTAGGATGCTGTAGCGATTCATGGTCCCGGTTGCGCCATCGGCCTCATAAGTGGAGACATGGTTTAGCCCGGTCGCTGCGATGAGTCCGGCGTGTTCGGATTCGTCAACATAGTGACAGTAGCGCAGGGCATGGGTTCCCTGTCGCCAATCGAGTAGATAATCGTGCCGTTCGACCTTTTCACGCAGATCATCGGCCCATGCGATGATGCGCTTTCGCAATCGTTCGACCTCATAGAAACGCCACGCCGCGAATGCGAGAACGCCACCCGGCTTGACACAGCCCGCCAGCGAGCGCATGAATGCTTTGCGATGTTCGCTGCCGGGGATGTGGTGGATTACGCCGAACAGTGTGACGAGGTCGTAGTGTGCGGTTGTTTGGATGTGCGACTCGATCATATCGCGTTCCTGTAGATGGGCAGTTATATTTCCCAGCGGATTAAGCGACGAAGCGGCATCCGCTAGCAGGGGGGCATTGTTATCCCACCCGCTATAGTGAATGTTCCGCTCAAGCCGACCGGCGAGAAACACCCCGAAGCGACCGTTTCCACAACCAGCATCCAATACCGTTAGCGGATTCGCGTCTGGCAGATGATCGAGCAGGCGCACCCATCCTGACCATGCAGAGCCGCGTGTCTGGCTGAAGGGTTGTGCGGTTTGCGCGTAAAAGTCGCGGTTGATCCTGTTCAGTCGGTTGATCGTTTCGTTATCCATGCCTTGATTATAGCGCGTTCACAAATGCAAACCCGCGTTAATTTGTGCCTCCCTGTTATCCACATACAATGGATTTAGACATAATTCGTTCTGATATGGGGGTACTATGGTTCGCATCAAACGAATCAGTATTGGTTCTGCATTTAAAGTCGCGGCGGTATTTTCTGCGTTGATGTGGCTGATTACCGCCGGACTGTTGTTTGTCTTCCCATCACTGTTTTTCTTCAATTTCTCTACTTCGACTTCATCATCGTTTAGCACGTCTTCGTCGGGGGATTTTGCAGAATTCACCGGGTTGAGCCTGATTTTGATCTTCCTGTGCGGCGTGCCGATGTATGCCATTATCGGCGGCTTGATGGGCGCGTTTAGCGCGTTTATCTATAATCTGGTTTCCGGGTGGATCGGCGGCCTTGAAGTCGAGCTGGAGCGCGGTGTGCAGTCGAGTGTATCGTGGCGCTCGGTGGATGTGCCGAATAACCCTGGTGCAGGCGATAGTGGCTATTCGTCGCCGTATGGGAATCCGTTTGACGACGATGAGAAGCGCAAGAACGATCCCTTCGATACCTAGACGACGTGTGCTATAACGGTGGCATCGGATACAAAACGTTAGCGTCTTATGCCACCTAAATATTCGCTTGACCTTGAGCTACACCGCGATACCGTGCTGGAAATCCTGCGCGAGATTATCGACGCACCGTCCAAACCGGGCACGAAAGCCTTTACGAAGCTGGTACGTCGCCATCCACGCCCGGATGGTGGGCTATACAGTCGCCCGGAATTGATCCACGCCTACCGCGAACTCGCCGGGATGCACGGGCTACCCCCTTACAATGATGACATCATCGAGCGACTACGGCGTAAACCCGTGCGCACCAGTTCCGGTGTGACGCCCGTCACTGTGTTGACGAAACCCTTCCCCTGTCCCGGTACGTGTATCTTCTGCCCCAATGATGTACGGATGCCGAAAAGCTATCTGAGCGACGAACCGGGCGCACAGCGTGCAGAGCAGAACGGATTCGACCCCTATTTACAAACTTACGTCCGTTTGCAGACCTATTACAACCTCGGACATCCGACCGATAAAATTGAGGTCATTATTCTGGGTGGCACATGGTCGTTTTACCCGGAGACGTATCAAATCTGGTTCGTCAAGCGGGTTTTTGACGCCATGCACGATTTCGCCGCCGGGGACGACCGCCGCGAGGACGTGTCAGCGGCATTGCGAGATGCTTCCAAGTTGCACCCGGAAAACAACGTGACCAACGTTTCCGTGATCGGGAGTGATCTAAAGCAGACTTACAACCAGGTGGTGCAGTCGATCTATAGCGCGGAAATGACCCGTTCCCATGCCTTAGCCGACGAAGTCGCTACCGGGACCCGCCAGCGCTCCCCAATAGACGAGTTCGCCACGTGGGAAGAACTCGAAGCTGTGCACAAATTCAATGAAACGGCTGACGTGCGCTGTGTGGGCCTGGTGGTAGAGACGCGCCCCGATCATATCAGCGAGGAAGAAGTACTGCGGATTCGGCGGCTTGGTTGTACAAAGGTGCAAATCGGTTTTCAGAGTCTGAATGATGATGTGTTACGCGCCAATAAACGGGGGCATAGTGTCGCCGCGACACGCTATGCGGTGAAGCTGTTGCGCCGCGCCGGATTCAAGATTCATGCTCACTGGATGCCCAACCTGTATGGATCATCGCCACAGATGGACATCGAAGATTATGCGCGTATGTTCGATGACGCCGACTTCCGGCCCGACGAACTCAAGGTCTACCCGTGCTCGTTGATCGAAAGCGCGGAACTGATGCAACGCTATGAGGATGGTTCCTGGCGACCGTACACCGAGGCCGAATTGCTGCATGTGCTGACCAACGCCTTTATGCGCACACCGGAATACTGCCGCCTGACGCGGGTGATCCGCGACATACCGGGGACAGATATTGTCGTCGGCAACCAGAAGACGAACTTTCGGCAACTGGTCGAAAACGAGCTTTCCCGGCGTGGGCAGCGCAGCCCCGATATTCGAGCAAGGGAGATTCGTCACGATACAGTCAGCGAGGACGAGTTGACGTTAGACGAACTGCGTTACGCGTCGAGCGTGGGTGAAGAAGTGTTTTTGCAGTACGTCACCGCTGACCGTCGTATCGCCGGGTTTTTGCGGTTGGCGCTGCCGGGTCGTGATGCTGAACCCCTGACAGACGAACTTGCGAACGCGGCGATCATCCGTGAAGTGCATGTCTATGGGCAGGCGGTCGGTATTGGTGAGAACCAGCCGGGACGCGCACAGCATCTTGGACTCGGTACACGCCTCATCAACCGGGCGGTCGAACTGGCGTCTGAAGGCGGGTATACGCGTTTAGCGGTCATTTCAGCAATTGGAACGCGTGAATACTATCGAGGGCGCGGCTTTGAGGACGGTATGTTGTATCAGAGCAGGACGATTGCACCACAGGCACAGGCACGTTAAAGTCATCCTCAAATGACCTTTGGAGGGCAGACAAATGGCACAGCTTATTACCACACTTGGGCCGAAAAATTCCGACGAACTCGGCATGATCCTGCCACATGAACATGTCTTCGTGGACTTAAGGACGTGGGATCAACCCGGCTATGGTGAAGCCGAAGCCGCCGATGTCGTCGCGCTGATGGCCCCGGAAATCGAGAAAATCAAGCTGCTC
>DAOTXA010000250.1:0-11097 GCA_034435595.1 Anaerolineae bacterium
CGCTGCCGGGTTAGAAGGGCTAATCGAGGACGATGAACCGCGCCCCCGCGAGCCAATCCCCGAACCTGTCAACAATAGTATGCAGCTTGGACCGCTGACCGTGTATCCGGGTGCGTACCAGATCGCCATCGGCGACAAGGACATCGATCTGACGCCGACCGAGTTTGATTTACTGCTGTATCTGGCGGCGCATCGTGGTCGCGTGGTCCCCTGTCATGAACTCGTGCGCGAAGTGCGCGGCTATTCGGTCGATGAAGCCGAAGCGCGTGAGGTGATCCGCCCGCACGTCAGCAACCTGCGCCGCAAGCTGAAATCGGCAGAGCAGGACGCCGACCTGATCGTCAATGTGCGCGGCATCGGCTATCGTCTAAGCGAGCGTGCAAACAGTACTAGCTAGCGTGACGATTGCACGGCATATATTTACACTGCACTTCTTTTCAATTCAAGTTTCGGGCGTGGCTTTTTGCTACGCCTTTTTGTATCTGCCGTGATCGTGGTTGACCCTTAACGACCTTCATCCCATTGGGTATAGTGACCCGCGTTCTGTTTTCGACCCCTGTTTCCCTTGAGCGAACGCGGACGCCGCATGAAGCCTTACGTTTTTTACCTTTACATTACCTTATGCCTCACCTTATTTTCCCTCCCGGTCACGCTTGCCTCAACGCAAGGTGACACCCAGAATCTCACATGTATAGGAGACGCCGGTCTGGTAACCCGCGACTCCTTCCATGCCGATAGCATCCAGACGACCATCTTCTATACGGTTTATATGCCGCCCTGCTACGACGCCAATGAAGACCCCTATCCGGTGCTATATCTAATGCATGGCTCCAACGAGGATGACGGTCAGTGGGAGCGTTTGGGCCTGTATGATCTGCTGGATGCACGCATTGCTGCCGGGGACATACCGCCGGTAATCGCGGTCATGCCCTTCGGAGAGTGGATCGCCAACGAAAACCGTTTCGGCGGCGCGTCGTGGGATGCAGTGTTCATGGATCAACTACTGCCAACTGTTGAAGCAGCCTATCGCATCGACGCCGACCGGCGCGCACTCGGCGGCATCTCTCGCGGGGGATTCTGGGCGTACCAGATCGGGCTGCGCTTCCCGGCGATGTTCGACGCCATCGGCGGACACAGCGCGTTTTTCGACCGTTTCCACGCCCCGCCGGAATACAATCCGCTGGACCTCGCACAGACCGCACCGGGTATTGACTCGCTGCGCCTGTGGCTAGATCGCGGGGCCGACGACTTCGCCGCGCCAGGACTCGACTTGATGTCCGAGCGCCTCACCGAGCGCGGTATCGAGCATACGTATACGATGTATCCCGAAGGCCAGCACAACAACGACTACTGGCGCGTGCATTTACCGGAATACCTCGATTTCTATGTCGGCGCATGGGAAACGCTGGAACCCGCCGCACCGTCAATGTGGGCAACTGCGACTCCGAGAGCCGCTTCAACGCCACGCGCACCGCAATCACAAGCGACCGACGCGCCGCCCACTGACACGCAAAACGGCGTTGATCTGTTCGTTCCCGTTGTCGCCTTCCCTTCACGGCTGACGACGCTCACCGCCGGGGACTTGCAGGCGATCCGCGCCGGAAACAGTGACTCGCGCCTGATCGTAGACGTTTCCACTGTAGAAGCCCTCGCCGCACATGGCGTGACGCTATCCGCCGATACTCGTGTCGTGGACGACATCGAACGCACACTCTGGTCCGACCGCACACGATTCACCCTCGTTGCATTCGATGCGCTAACGCCGCGTTTGCGCGTACTGGATGTGGATGAGGTGCATCCGCTGGACACGGATTTGAGCGCGTATCCCTTCGCTTTCGACAGCGACTTGCCCAATTATCAGCCGGATAAGCTGACGCGCATCGCCTTTTCCGGCGTGACCGCCCTCGCCCGCCGGACCATCCCCGCGTTAGATGAAAACAGTATCGAATGGGCGGCATCCGGCATCATGGACTACGCTTCTCGCCCGGATTACTTCCATATGAGTACAGAAGTCTCGTTCGTAGAGGGCTGCCCGACCCCATCTGGCGAAACCGTCCTCGGTGGATCGTCCGCGATGTGCGCCAAACGCGACCACTACGAGTTATTCAATCTGCTGGACGCCGACATCATCGAACTAACGGGCAATCACAACAACGACTATGGCTATGATCCCTATTTTGAGTCGCTGGCGTGGTTCCGTGAAAACGGCTTTTTGACCGTCGGTGGCGGTGCGGACGAATCCGACGCGCAGACGCCGCTGATTATCCAGCAAAACGGGCACAGTATCGCACTCGTCGCCTGCAACTGGGCCGGACCCTATTATGCGCTGGCAAATGACGATCCTGACTTGCTGGGCGGTGTGCGTCCCGGTGCGGCGGATTGTGCGGGTGCGTGGTTGCGCGATCTATTGCCGCAACTGGACGCCGCGCATGATGTGGTCATCGTCACAGTGCAATATGTCGAAACCGACGCCTACACGCCCACCGAGCAGGCGCGTTTCGACTTCCGGGCGCTTGCCGATCTCGGCGCGGATGCCGTCCTCGGCACATCGGCACATTTCCCGCAGACGTTCGAGTTTTATAATAGTGAACAAGGCGAGGCGTTCATCCACTACGGCATGGGCAACCTCTACTTCGACCAGACCTTCTTCGCCGGGGTGCGCTTCTTCATGGATCAACTATTCATCTATGACGGACGCCTGCTAACTGTCGATCTGTTCACGGGCATCATTCAGGATCAAGGCCGTCCGCGCCCGATGACACCCGACGAACGCGAGAATTTTCTGTTTTTGATGTTCACCGAATACGGGGGGATGTAGATGTCCTTTCTTCGCGTATCTCTGCGCCTCTGCGCCCTTGCGTTGGTTTTTCTGTCTTTCTCTTTCGTTCCAGCCCGCGCCCAACCCGACGACATCGACACCCGTATAGACTCCATGACCCTTGAGCAAAAGGTCGCGCAGACCTTCATGGTCAGCTTCTTCGGGGAATCGCTCACCTTTGCCGCCGGGGATTTGCTATCCACATGGCAACCGGGCGCGGTCGTGCTGCTGGGGCGTAATATCGTGGACCCGGCACAGGTCGCCAATCTGACAAATTCACTACAGGAAACGGTGATTTCCGCCGGGGGACCGCCACTGCTCATCGCCACCGATCAGGAAGGCGGGCGCATCCAACGGCTGCGCGAGGGCGTAACGATCTGGCCCTCACCGATGATCCTCACCGCCACGCAGGACGCCGAATTGGTGCGGCGCGTGGGGGCGGCAATGGGTGCGGAATTACGCGCAGCCGGTATCAACATGAATCTGGCCCCGGTTGCCGATCTGGACACGAACCCGGATAACCCCATCATCAACCGCCGATCGTTCGGCAGCGATCCGCAGATGGTGGCGGATACACTGCGCCCGTTCATTGAGGGAATGCGCGAATCCGGCGTGCTGGCGACGGTGAAGCACTTCCCCGGTCATGGCGATACGTCCGAGGATAGTCACCTGACGCTGCCGGAAGTCGCGCTCGATCTGGCGGCGCTAGAATCCCGCGAACTGATTCCGTTTGCCGCGCTGACCGGTACCGCCGGTGCGATGATGCCCGGTCATCTGTGGATGTCTGCGTTTGACGAGGAGGAACTGCCCGCGTCGCTATCGCCGACTGTGGTGAATGGCATCCTGCGCGACGAACTCGGCTATGACGGACTCGTCATCACCGACGCGCTGGATATGGACGCCATCGACACCGTGTACTCGCCGGGAGAATCCGCCATCCGCGCTCTGCTTGCGGGGAACGACATGATCCTCATCGGCGCGAATGTGGGCGAAACGGTGCAGGCGCAGGCCATGCAGGATGTAGTCGATGCGGTGCGATCCGGGCGCATCCCCGAAGCGCGAATTGACGAGGCAGTACGGCGCATCTTGCAGGCGAAAGCGAATTATGGCGTATTGGATTGGCAACCTGTCGATGAAGCACCGCAAATCGACCTTGAAGCGCACGCCGCGCTGGTGAACGAGGTATTCGCCGCCGGGGTGACGCTGGCCTTCGCCTATCCGACGTTAATTCCTCTGGACGATGCATTGCCTGTGGCGATCATCTATCCGGCGAATCGCAACCGCATCCGCGCACAGTGCAGCCAGTATCGTGACGACATCCGCTGGTATGCCGTCAGCGACTCACCCACCGACGAAGAAATCACCAATGCGTGGTCATTCGCCACTGGAGCGCCAATCGTCGTCATCTTTACGCGAAATGCGTATACCAATCCGGCGCAGGCGGCGCTGGTGGAATCCTTGCACCCACGCAGTATCATCGTTGTCGCATTGATGTCGCCGTATGATGTGCGACGATTCTCCGGTATCAGCGCGTACATGGTGACCTATTCGCCACTGGACCCCGCGATTGACAACGCCTGCGCGATTCTGTTCGGCGCACAACCCGCACGCGGGTCGGCCCCGGTTGATGTTTTGCCATAATACTTAACCACGAAGGCACGAAGAGAATCTCTTTATAATGTCTCTTCATGTCCTTCTTTACTTCGTGGTTCAAGATTATTTGTTCAAACATTTTTGAATCCCCCCAACCTGTGCTTGTCCATGCCGCCGTTTCGGGTTACTTTAAAGAGGTGAGAAAAACACCACAGGAAACGACCTCAAAATGGGACCACTGAACCCGGATTTACTCTCCAAAGACGTTGACGCCGTGATGAATGACGCCGTCGCCCTGCGCGACGAATATAAGAAGCGCATCGTCACGCCGGAACTGGTGCTGCTGGCGACCATCCGCCGCCCTAACACCGCCGCCGCCCGGATGCTCAACCTCTTCAAAAGCAATCGCGGCGTTGATCTCGAACGGCTGGAACGGCAGGTGCATCTCGCCGCCGAATCGCGCAGCGACCAGAACGGCAACCTCGAATTCGTCGCTCGTGGCAACCGCAAGGTATCGCTCTCGCGGCAGACGATTATCCTGCTGGATGACGCGCTGAGTGTCGCCAGTGCCAGCAATGAGGTCCGCATCGACACCGACCATGTATTGCAGGTGCTTGCAGAAGCGTCCATGAGCACAAGCGGCCTGCTGCGTCAACATGGCATCACGCCCAAAGCGATCAACGATATCATCGCCGATAACAGCATCATCCGCCGCCGACCGGACGGCACCACGCAGGATCACGTCGCCGGTGCCAAAAGCGGCAATTTACGCGCCGTCTACTTCCGCGAAGATTTATTGCGCGAGATGATTAACATCCTGTCGCAGTCGGTCAAGCGCCACATCATCCTGCTGGGGCCGGATGGCGTCGGCAAGCGAACCCTCGCCTACAGCCTCGCCCTGCTAATGTCTGAGGGCAAAGGGCCGACCGGTCTATCGAGCCTCGTTCAAATTGACGAAACTGCTCTGCTCGACAACGATCAGAAAGCGGTCCGCGCTGGGATGAGCAAAGCCGCCGGGGGGATTCTGTTCATCCCGCATCTTCACCGCTTCTTCGGTGGACCGATCAAATCCGAATTCGGCAAATCCACGTCGATGATCCAGAAGGCATTCTTAGCCGATGACCCGGTGATTATCGGTTCCACCACCGAAATCGAATACAACCAGCGCATCAACTCCGTTAGCGCCATCACGGAAAACTGCCAGTTGATCCGCGTTCCAGAGCCGGATGTCGATGAAACCATCGAGATGCTCGGCATCAGCAAGCCACATTTTGAAGCCGAATACGGCATCGAGATTCTGGACGAGGCGCTGAAACTGGCGGCGCGTCTGTCAAAACGCTATCTGTCGTCCACACCCTTGCCCTTAAGTGCAGAGCAATTGATGCATCGCACCGCCGCGATGGTCAACATGAGCAAACAGAGTCACCTGGCGTTTCGCCCTGAACTCAAGGACGCCGTACTCGACGCCGAAGATGTGACCCTGACCGCCAGCCAGATGACGGGCATCCCGGTCAACAAGCTGGGCGAGGATGAACGTCTGCGCTATGCGAGCATGGTCGAACACCTTAAGGAGCGCATCATCGGGCAGGACGAAGCCGTCCTCGCGGTCAGCCGTGCGATCAAAACCGCCCGCGTCGGCCTCAAAGACCCCAAGCGTCCGATTGGGGCGTTTCTGTTCCTCGGCCCGACAGGTGTCGGCAAGACCGAACTCGCCCGCGTGCTGGCAGAGTTCATGTTCGGCAGTGAAGAAGCCATGCTGCCGCTGGATATGTCCGAGTTCAAAGATGAAGCCAGCCTCAACCGTCTATTGGGATCGCCAAGCGGTTATGTGGATAGCGAATCTGGCGGGCAGTTGACCGAGCGCGTCCGGCAGCAACCGTATATCATTGTGCTGTTTGACGAGGTGGAAAAAGCCCACCCGCGTATCATGGATATCCTGTTGCAGATGGTCGAAGAAGGCCGCCTGACCGATGGTCGCGGCAACCCGGTTACGTTCAGCGAAACCGTGATCATTCTGACCAGCAACCTCGGCTCAGAGAATCTTGCCGTCCCGGTCATCACCGATGAAATCCGCGAGGAGGCAATGGACGAGGTCCGCGAGTGGTTCCGCCCGGAATTCCTCAACCGTCTCGATGAAGTCGTGATGTTCAATTCACTCAACGACGACGCGCTGGCGATGATTATGCGCCTGCTGTTGAAGAAAGAGAATCGCATGGCGACGGAGCGCGGGCTGGAACTCACCTTCACCGACAAGGCAGTTAACTGGATGCTGGACCAAAACGACGAACCCGAATACGGAGCGCGTCCACTGCGCCGCATCATCCGCCGCAGTGTGCGCGAACCGCTGGCAGACTTTTTGCTGAAAGAAAACCCCGCCCCCGGCACGCAGGTAGAAATCGACGCCATCGGCGGCAAGAACCCCCGTCTCAAGTTCACGGCGCTGGTAGACGGCAAAGAAGTCAAACTGAAGAAATAGGCGCACGCATAGCACATACACCAGCGTGATGACGCCGACATCGTCATCTGCAACACGCGCACCTATCTGGAAAAAGGCACGCAGGAAGTGTAGATCGCATACCCATCCAATCGCGAGTTTCACCAGTATCATAATGGCGAAGACAGCGTGCGCGTGTACCGCCACGACGCGGACGTGATCGATACCGGGGACCTGCTGCCTGATTTATCGCTAGATGTAGCGATGGTGTTCAAACCGCCCGACCGGGCGACGAAATCTGACGGTGAACAAGACTAACCGACAATCCTGGAAAGAAACTTCATGAGTAAAGACCCCCGACGCATCACCAAAACTATGACCCGGCGTGCCCTCGTCCCACGACCGGATACCGGATTGCAGGCATGGCAGACTACCCTCGGCTATATGAGCACGTATCACTGCCCTGACGCGATTCTGACTCTCACCGCCAAACCAACAGACACCGGGTTACAGTGGTCGGCAGTGGTGACATGGGCAGATCGTGCCGAATCTGCCAAAAACGAGCCGACGCTGGCGGACGTATTGCGCGTCCTATGGCAGACGGTGGACCGCCATCATGATATTTTCCTCGCGCCGGAAGACACGACCCGTTCCCCATCGGGTTACGACGATCAGGAATGGCTCGATATTGACACGCGGGAAATTCTGCACCGCCTCATCCTGACCACGCAGACCGTGTTCAACGAAGACTGGTCGCTGGTGATCTTCTATCGCCCGCTAGAAACACCGCAGCGCCGCGTGCAAATGCGCCTGCTGGCGCAGAATAACGCTGTTTGTGTCGGCGGGCGCGGACCCTCGCAGATCGACGCGACGCACGCGGTTTTCCGGCACGCCGCACCGGTGTTCGCGTCGCATTCCGGCGTCAGTAAGGAGTGACAGGCGCACTCGTCGCCATGCGTCTATACGGCTTCTTAATCATCATCCGCTATAATCAGCGATGCTTTAAAATCATCCCGGTACGATTCATTTACTCGGATATACAAAGGAGAATGTACCTATGACACAGGTTGATCATTCCATCTTCCGCAAATACGACATTCGCGGCGTCGTTAAAGGCGACAATCCGCAGATTACGCCCGACCTCGCCCGCATGGTCGGTAAGGCCCTCGGCACGTATCTACCCAAAGAATTCGGTACCGAGCGCGTGTTTGTCGGCTGCGACAATCGCCTTTCATCAGATGGCCTTAAAGCCGCCATGATTGACGGCCTGACTTCAGCGGGCATGAATGTAACTGACATCGGCCCGGTATTGACACCGACCGTCTACTTCGCCTCCGCCAGCTACGAAGGCAAGGGCGCAGGTGTGATGATTACGGGCAGCCACCTTGATACGCGTTACAACGGCATCAAGATGGCCTATGGCAAACTGGCCCTTTACGGCCCGCAGATTCAAGCCCTGCTCAAGATCATCACCGGCGGGTCATATGCGACGGGTGAAGGCGAAGTCTCACAAGACTTTGATATGATCAACAAGCACATGGAAAAAATCGGTAGTATGGTCGAATTCGCCAAACCGCTGAAGGTCGTGCTGGACGCCGGCAACGGCATCAGTGGTAGCTACGTCCCGGCAGTGCTGGAAAAACTGGGCGCGGATGTCACCTGTCTGTTCTGCGAGAGCGACGGCACCTACCCGAATCACCTGCCCAACCCCGAAGACCCGGATATGACCAAAGACCTTGAGGCCAAAGTCATCGAAGTCGGTGCGGATCTCGGTCTTGCGTTTGACGGTGACTCTGATCGCTGCGGGTTTATCGACAATCACGGGCATCACATCGCCGCAGACCGTCTGCTGGCGCTGCTGGCCCGCGACCTGCTCCAGCGTCAACCGGGCGCGACCATCGTCTTCGATGTGAAATCGTCACAGGCACTCCCCGACGAAATCAAGAAATACGGCGGCGAACCGCTGATGTGGAAGACAGGTCACAGCCTGATGAAAGCCAAGATGAGCGAAGTCGGTTCTCCATTAGGTGGCGAAGTCAGCGGACATCTGTTCATCGGTGAAAACTACTATGGATTTGATGACGCGCCACTGGTGGCGCTCAAAGCGCTACAAATCATCTCGCAAAGCGACAAGACTATCGCCGAAATCTTCGACGAACTGCCCAAATTGCCTGCCACGCCGGAAATCATCATTCAGGGCGTGCCGGATGACCTGAAATTCGGCATCATTGATGAGATCAAAGAGGTGTTGAGCAAAGACAACGAAGTCGTAGATATTGACGGCGTGCGTGCCATCTTCGATAACGGCTGGGGACTCGTCCGCGCCAGTAACACGCAACCGGCGGTCACGCTGCGCTTCGAAGCGTATGAGCGCTCGCAGGTCGCCGAGTACATGGCACAGTTCCGCCAACTGCTGGCCCAGCACGAAGAAATCGACCTGACCAGGTTCGATGAAATCCATGCGCAGTTCGCCGGGTAGCATCGCTGACGGCAAAAATGCCGTCCCTATAAGGTAATGAAGGGTGTGTAAGGGTCGCATTCTTGCGACCCACCCACTCATAATACCGACCACGCTATCTAGTAGCGATACTGCCCCACGTCAACAAAACATAAATTGAATTTTGAGAGGACATCATGTTAAAACGCACGCTTGGACGCACCGGACACGAGAGTACTGTCGCCATCTTCGGTGGTGCGGCACTCGGAACGGTTACGCAGGATGAAGCCAACGCCGCCCTTGATATGGCAGAAGCCGCCGGGATCAATCACATCGACATCGCGCCGAGCTATGGTCATGCAGAGGCGCTGACCGGCCCCTGGTTGGAATCGCGCCGGGAGAACTTCTTCCTCGGCTGCAAGACGCAAATCCGCGATTTTGAGAATTCATGGGCAGAGTGTCAGGCATCGCTGGAACGCCTGCGGACAGATAAGTTCGACCTGTATCAACTCCATGCCGTCACCAGCTTTGAGGAACTCGACGCGGCAATGGCCCCTAACGGGTCGATTCAAACGCTCAAAAAGGCCCGCGACGAAGGGCTGACGAAGTGGCTCGGCATCACCGGACACGGCATCAACGTCGCGGCGGTGCAGGCGAAAGCGCTGGAGATGTTTGACTTTGATACGGTCATGTTCCCGCTGAACCCGGTCTTATTCGCCAATGCACAGTTCCGCGCCGACGCTGAAAAATTGTTATCCATGTGTGCGGAGCGCAATGTCGGCGTGCAGATCATTAAAAGCATCACCAAAGGCCCCTGGTCAGATCGCAGCAAGGCGACTTACAACACCTGGTACGAACCCTTTGACGTACAGGAGCGCATCAACGAGGGCGTACATTTCGCGCTGTCACAGCATCCAGTGACGAGCATCGCCATTGCCGGGGATACGCGACTTATTCCAATGGTGATTCAAGCGGCACAGAACTTCGCACCAATGGACGATGCGGCGCAAGCGGCCTTGCTCGACCGCGCACAGGAACTCGAACCGCTGTTTACGTAGGAACCTATCCATGGAATCGTGGGCGGACGTGCAATCGCACGTCCCTACAAATCACATTTTTTCCGTAGGGATGCGCTACAGCGCGTCCGTAACCACAAACACGAATGACGTTAACCGACTATATATTCAATCTTCAACACCACCCCTACAGCGGTTCTACATTACCCACCAGTCGATGCATTCAATGCCGCATTGAGCGCCTGCGTCAACTGGGCCTGTGTGACAACACCCACCGAACGATACGATTCGCTGCCATCCGGTGCGAAAATCACAATCGACGGATGCCCCGCCAGACTCAGCGCATTAAACGACTGTTCTCCTGTATCACCATCGCGTGCGTTGAGGTATTGCACTTCTGCACGCCCCTCATATTCATCCCTGATCCCATCCACGATGGGGCGCATTTGCGCTCAGGGTGGTCAGCCGTCGCTGAAGAAGAACAGCAGCGTTGGCTGATCGTCCGGTAGCGAAAGTAGCTCATCTACATTCGCCGCCGGACTTTCCTCGCCGGAACATGCCGCCAACCCCAGCAACACCAGCAGACCGAGTAGCAATCCGCCAGAAATTTTCCGCAGCATTGCGTTTCCCTTTTGATGATCGACAATATGCGCGAGTGTACGATAGGCCACCTATGTCCGCAAATGGTTGGCTTGCTTCTGTCGCTTGCGGTATGATTGACGACAATTCGGAAAATCACCCTTAAGCACAAATTCTCATGCAGATTCAATCCAACAACTTTATTGATTTAGCCGAAATC
>DAOTXA010000251.1:0-9769 GCA_034435595.1 Anaerolineae bacterium
GGACCAGTGCCACCAGAACGGAATCGGCGTGATCGTCGATTGGGTCCCCGCCCACTTCCCCAAAGACGGGTTCTCGCTGAGTTACTTCGACGGCACCCACCTTTATAGCCATGAGGACTCGCGCAAGGGTGAGCATCCCGACTGGGGCACATACATCTTCAACTATGGACGCAACGAGGTCAAGAACTTCCTGCTGGCGAACGCCATGTTCTGGCTGAAGAAGTATCACATCGACGGCCTGCGTGTGGATGCGGTTTCGTCCATGCTCTATCTGGACTTCGGGCGTGAGGACGGACAATGGATCGCCAATGAACACGGCGGCAACGAGAATATTGAGGCGGTCAAATTCCTGCGCCAGTTCAACGAAGTCGTACACGAACACTTCCCCGGCGCGGTGACCATTGCAGAAGAGTCTACTTCTTGGGCGATGGTGTCGCGGCCCACGTATCTGGGCGGCCTCGGTTTCACGCTTAAATGGAACATGGGCTGGATGCACGACACGCTCAAATACATGCAAAAAGAACCGGTCTACCGCCGCTACCATCACAACCAGATCACCTTCTCGATGATGTACGCCTTCACTGAAAACTTTGTGCTGTCGCTTTCACATGACGAAGTGGTCCACTTAAAAGGGTCGATGATCGGCAAGATGTCGGGCGACGATTGGCAAAAATTCGCCAATTTGCGTGCCCTCTACGGCTATCAGGCCACGCATCCGGGCAAGTACTTGAACTTCATGGGGTCAGAAATTGGTCAGTGGGCAGAATGGAGCGAGGCACGCAGCCTTGATTGGCATCTGCTGGATTTTGAGCCGCATCAGGGGCTACAACGCTGGGTGCGCGATCTGAACGAATTCTACGCAGCGCAGCCCGCCCTTTACGAGCGTGACTTCGAGCCAGAGGGCTTTCAGTGGTTGGACGCCAACGACGCCGACAACAGCATCTTCACGTATGTGCGTTACGCCGCCGATCATTCTGATTATCTGGTCGTCGCGGTGAACTTCACGCCGGTTCCACGTGGTGGATACCGGCTCGGCGTGCCGGAATTACGTCGTTACAGTGAGGCGCTCAATAGTGACTCGTCGTTTTATGGAGGCGGGAACGTCGGCAATGGCGGCGAAGTCCACGCTGATCCGATCCCCTGGCATGGTCAACCCAGCAGCATAGAAATCACAGTTCCACCGTTGGCGATTGTGGTGTTCAAACCGGCGTAGTCACATTGGGAAGCGACTAAAAAATCAGGGCGACCATGTGATGGTCGCCCTGCTACGGTTATCCCGGTTGGCTTGACATTTCGAGGTAGTCATTGCGGACAGTGTCTTTGATCGACAGCCCTAGAATTTGCATCATCTCCTGAATACGCTGTGCCTTGTTCTCCGCGTCGGATTCTGACCATGTGCGGCTCTTGATCTCGACAAAAAATCCGTCTAGATCGGGCTGAATAACCTTATCGACGTTGACGAAAAACTCCACACCCTGGTACAAAATGCGCCAGCGACGACGTTCCTTCTGCAATTCGCGCTGCTCGGCATCGTGGAAGTATTCCTGGTAGAAGCGCAGCGGACGATCTGCCGGGGCGATAAAGCGCGAGTGCGATAGCAATACCGTCTCGTCAAAAATACGCTCTTTCGTTGGCATGGTCAGCGTCAACCGTGCGCGGACCTCTTGAATGTCCTTCGCGTCGTCGAGCTTCACATCTTCACGATAACGCACCCGTCCCTTTTCTTCTTCAGGAAAAGTGAAATAGGTGTCAAATTGGCGATAATGCACCGTCCGCATGATCTCTACCTGATGATGGTCAAACAGGCTCTCGACGGCGGACGGATCAGCCAGACGCGCCTTGATTTGTACTTCAAAGCTTTCCGCCCGCTCTAGCCCACCGACAGCGACCAGCTTGCTCAATACATCATTCTCATGCGCAGCGAGGAACACATCGACTTTTGATGCATATTCGATAGCTTCCTGCTTCAAGGCTTCTTCGTCCAGCGTAAGCAATTCACGGTCACGCATCAGCAATTTGCCATTAACCATCGTATACCGCACATCTGTTGATTTCGCCGCATAGACAATCTGCGAGTAGATCAAATCAGGGTTGCGTTTGAAGCGGGGCGCGTTGTGAATAGTGTCCATATCCAGCGTGATAATATCCGCCGCCTTGCCGACTTCCAGACTTCCGGTCACATCACCTAAGAATAGTGCTTCTGCCCCTTGCCGTGTCGCCATGAGAAGCGCCTGCTTCGCGGGGAGCGCGGTCGGGTCGTTTTCACGCGTTTTGGCGACGAACGACGCCAGACGGATTTCCTCGAACATATCGAGATCATTGTTACTCGCAGGCCCATCTGTTCCGATGCCAACGGCGACGCCCATTTCCAGCATTTCATGAATCGGGGCCATCCCGCTTGCCAGCTTCAAGTTGCTGGACGGATTGTGTGCGACTGTCGTATCTTGCTCATACAACGTCTGAATATGCCCGGAATCCAGATGGACGCAATGCGCCGCCAGCACCTTCGCATTGAACAGACCGGTCGTTTTTACCCAGGGGACGACGCGCAAGTCATATTCGTCTACGCTATCCTCTTCTTCCTGCCGTGTTTCCGAGATGTGAATGAGGACGGGTACATCGTACTGCATAGCAAGCTGCGCCGAGTTCTTGAGCAAATCCTCGGTGCTGGAATACGGCGCGTGTGGCGCGACGGCGGGCGTAATCAGCGGGTGACCATGCCACTCTTGAATAAACTCACGCGTGTATTCCAGACTCTCTTCATAAGACTCTGCATCTGGCGCAGGGAACTTGAGGATAGTCTGCCCCAGTACACCGCGCAGCCCTGCTTCAACAGTCGCTGCCGCCACATCCGACTCATAGTAGTACATATCTGCATAGGTGGTGATGCCACCGCGAATAAACTCTGCGCAGCCGAGTTTGGCACCCAGACGGCAAAACTCCGGGCTGACAAATTCACGCTCTGTTGGCATGATATAGCCCATTAACCAGACATCCAACCGCAGGTCATCCGCCAACCCGCGCAGCAGCGTCATTGAGATGTGGGTATGCGCGTTGACAAGACCCGGCAAAACGTACTGACCGGAGGCATCAATGATTTCATCTGCCGTGTAATGGTCGGTTACGTCGGAAGTCGGCCCGACAGCGACGATCTTCTCACCCTTTACCGCAATTGCGCCATCGTGCACGATATCGAACTGGCGGTTCATGGTGACAATGGTGCCATTGGCAATAATTGTATCGACGTGTTCCAATGCAAGCCTCCAAAACCCGAAAGTGATAAATTGGCGCTATTGTACACCTTAAGTAGACTTTTAGCAGGATGTTTAACGGCGACTTAACCGCAGGGAGACGCCCATGCAGCGTCGGTTGAGCATGGTTTCCGGCTTGCGATCCGATCAATTTCAGATCGTAGAAGCCGCACTCATAGGGACCTTTTTTATACAGGCTTTGCGCTTCCTCGTCGGATCGCTGTATGCGCGAATCGCCAGCGCGTCACAGTTCCCCGCGCTAGACCCGGCGCTCATTGACGAGACGCTGTTCGGTCTGGTGGAGCCGGCAACGGTCAGCAATGAGGTGTTTTTCCTTGTTTATGCGCTGGCTCTTTCGCTGATTGCGGTCATCGCCGGACGCTTTCGCGTGTTGATTCTAATCGCGGCAGCACTCGCCGCCGCCGGACGCTATCTCATGCTGGCAGATATAGGTATTTCTGCGACGATCGCCGCCGGGTTGGTCGTTGGTGGCGGCTTGCTTTACATAGCGATGGTCGCACGTCATCGTCTGCGCGTGCTGCCCTATTTTTTCGTGATCGCCCTCGCCGCCGACCAGCTATTCCGCGCTGCCGGGAACACGCTTGACCCCTCGTGGTCAAGCGATTACGCTCCGGTGCAAATTGGCCTGTCGATTATCGCTATTGCACTCGCCGCATGGAATCTCTTTGGCGGCAATTCGAGCGATAAAGATGTCCCTAAACCCCAACCGGGGATGATTACCTTCTGGGGTGGCATCGGCATGGGCGGATTGCTGTTCCTGCAATTGTCGCTGCTGGCACTGCCCAACGCGATCCTGGCCCGTTCCGGCGCAGGATACCCGGCGTACCCGATTGTGGTTCCGGCGCTGGTCGCGGCGACGCTGCTGCCGCTGATCCCCTGGATACGTGCCCGCGCCCGCTATTATATTGGCCTGTTCGACAGTGGATTTCGCGGCTGGGTGTGGATGCTGGTCATCGCGCTATTGCTCGTCGTCGGATTGCGCCTGCAAGCGCTGGCGACAATTGCCCTGCTCGTCCTGGCTCAGTTCGCCGTGACGATGGTCTGGTGGTGGCTGGCGCGTCCGCAGGCGACGAAAGAACGCAACTTCAGCGGATTGTGGGTGATCGCCGGGATGTTGCTGTTTGGTGTGCTGGTCGTATTCGACAACTTCACTTACGAATACGCCTTCGTACAAGATTTCACGCCGGAACTCGACGTACTCAACCCAGTTGTACCACCATTGCTACGTGGATTTCGCGGCCTCGGCCTGGCGGTGATTCTGCTGTCGGTGTTCTTCGCATGTTTGCCAATGGTGCGGACACAGCGCCGCATTCCCTGGCAAGGTGGCTCGGCTGTTGCCTCTCTCGCCGCACTGATAGTGACGATTGGCGCAAGCATAGGTGGATTTATTGCCGCACAACCACCTGTGATCGCCGGACTGTTCAACCCACAGGAACTCCGCATCGGTACATACAACATCCATGCCGGATACAACGAGTTCTACCACTATGATATGAACGCCATCGCCCGCACCATTCAGCAAAGCGGAGCGCAGATTATCATGTTGCAGGAGATTGAAGCCGGGCGTTTGTCCTCATTCGGCGTTGATCAACCTTTGTGGCTGGCACGTCGTCTACAGATGGATGTGCGCTACTTCCCCACCAATGAGGGCTTGCAGGGTTTGGCGGTACTGTCACGCTTGCCCATCGGTTTTGATGACGGCGAACTGCTGACCAGCGTCGGCACGCAGACCGGGATTCAGCGCGTACAAATGGAACCCGCGCCCGGCGAACCCGTCATCACCGTTTATAACACGTGGCTGGGCGTGCTGCTCGATACTGGCGGAACCCGTACCGTCGAAGAGCAGCAAACCGACCAACGCGCCCAACTCGAAGAGATTTTCGCCATCATCGCCACCCACACAACCGGGGATCAGTTGTTTCGCAGTCGAACGGTTTTCGGCGGCACGTTTAACAACGTCCCCGATTCGCCGCTAATTCGAGAGGTCACATCTATCGGGGGGAATCCGCCACTGTTCACAGACCCGTTCGCCGGTCTACCGCCGGATTTGACCTATACCCTTTGGCGAACCGGACAACGCGCACGGCTGGATTATCTGTTCATCACACGCGGCCTCGCCGGGTTCGGCGCACAGGCGATTGATACCAATGCCTCCGACCATCGCATGGCGGTCATCGGCGTGACATTACAGTAGCAAATGGTCAGTTCATGGTTTTCAGTCATCGGCAAGCACCTGCCAAGGTCTGAATACTGAGAACTGGCTGCTTTCACTGTTCTTGATCCAGTTCAAAGGGGTCACCTGGCGGGAAGATGCTGTCCATCTCGCCGGAGTTAATGAGGTTCATCGCCTTCTCTGCCGCATCATGAGAAGCCGCCTGTTTGCTCTGCCCGGTTCCAGCAATGACGACTTTGGGGCCAATCGTCGCCTCAACGATATAGAGGCGTTCATGCGCAGGGCCACTTTCGGAGACGATCTCGAATTCCGGCGTGAGGCCAAATTTCGCCTGACTCCACTCCTGAAACTGGCTGCGTGTATCCTTATTGATGGCCTCGTCCATGACTTCAGCTTCAAGGGCTTCGAGGCGCGGCGCAATAAACGACTTCACCGCCTCAAGACCATGATCGAGATAAATCGCGCCTATCACCGCCTCAAACACCTGACATAGCACGACATCGCGTTCGCGCCCGCCGTTGATATCCTCACCTTTGCCAATGCGCATAGACTCACGCACGCCGACATCACGCGCAACCTGCGCCAGTGATTCGGTTCGCACCAGCGCGGACCGCATCCGCGTCATCGCCCCTTCGTCCATGTCAGGATAACGCTTGTACAGTGTTTCCGCCGTTAGAAAGTCGAGGACAGCATCACCCAGAAATTCCAGGCGTTCGTTATCCTCAATATCTTCGCTGCTGTGTTCATTGACATAGCTGCTATGCGTCAAGGCGTGCAACAGCAGCGCATCGTTGTTGAAGCGCAGGCCGAGGCGGGATTGTAGATCATTTAGGTCCATCAGGCGCAATTATTCAAACTTCCTGAAAATCAGTGACGAGTTGTGACCGCCGAACCCGAAGGCGTTGCTCATGACACTGTCGATCTTCATCTCTCGTGCAACATTGGGCACATAATCGAGATCGCACTCCGGGTCCGGCTCGGTCAGATTGATGGTCGGCGGCGCGACTTGATCGCGGATCGCCAGCACGCTGAAAACCGCTTCGATCGCGGCGGTCATGCCCATACCGTGCCCCGTCATGCTTTTGGTCGAACTCATAGGGATATTGTATGCGTGTTCGCCGAAGACTGCTTTTGCTGCCTTCGTCTCCATCGGGTCATTTAGCGCAGTTGCTGTACCGTGTGCGCTGATATAGTCAATTTCACCAGTGTTAAGTTTCGCGTCTGCAAGTGCCAGTTTCAACGCACGAATTGCACCTACGCCTTCCGGTTCCGGTGCGGTGACATGAAAAGCATCTGATGTGCTGGCATAGCCTAGCAATTCGGCATAGATAGTCGCCCCGCGTGCCTTCGCCATCTCCAATTCTTCAAGGATGACGATGCCCGCGCCCTCGGAAAACACCAATCCGGTACGATTGCGATCAAATGGACGCATGGCCCCTTCGGGATCATCGTTCCTGCGTGAGGCAGCCTGAATGCGGTCGAATGCCGCCAGGCCAATCGGGATAATGGGCGCTTCTCCGCACCCGGCGACGGCGCGGTCCATCTTACCAAGGCGGATGAGGTCGAACGCCGTACCGATGCAATCCGAACCTGTCGCGCAGGCAGACGACGGCGTATAAGACGGCCCCATAAGCCCGTTAGCGATGCTAATCATATTGCTGCCACCGTTAACCATCAGCATGGGAACTCCAAAAGGAGTCACCTTGCGCAAATCCCCGGTGCGGTCTACCAGCAACACCTGATCATGATAGCTTTCGACACCGCCGACCGCGGATCCCGCGATCACGCCCATGCGTGACTTTTCCTCATCAGAAAGCGACTCTAATCCGGCGTCTTTGAGTGCTTGTGTCGCCGCTGCAAACAGCAAAAGTTGGTAGCGATCACGTCGGCGCAGTTCTTTGCGATCAACATATTGTGTTGGCTCAAAGCCCTTGACCTCTGCGGCAATCTGCACGTTATGGCCTGTCGCGTCATAGCGCGTCAGCGGACCAACACCACTCTTCCCCGATTTGATCGCATCCCAGGTATCGGCAACGGTATTCCCTACCGGAGTCACCATACCCAGACCGGTGACGACAACTCGCCTCGTCATCGCTTCCCCCTTCCCTCGGTACAATTTAAGTATCAACGCGTTTTGCGTAAACGCGGGTTTCCGTAATACTCGGTTTGTACCACATGACAGTGGCGATTTCCAGATGGTGAGATCACTTTCAGCCATCACTACACGCCCTGTTCAAGCACGGTCATCCGGTCGCGGTGTATAGTCGCCCTCAATCCATGCTGAACCGTCGGGGCTGACCTCTTTCTTCCACACCGGGACAATCTCTTTCAAACGATCAATTCCATAGCGTGCGCCCTCAAAGCAACCACCGTCTCTATGCGCCGATGCACATGCGATCAACACGGTATTCTGCCCGACTTCCAGCGTACCGACGCGCTGCGCAATCGCAATCCCCTGTACACCGGGCCAGCGCTCGCGGATTTCGGCGGCGACCTGTCGCATTTTCGCCAGTGCCATCGGTTCATAAGCCTCGTATTCGAGACGCTCGGTTTGCGGCAGATGGCCTTCTTTGTTGGTGGTCCCGCGCACCATCCCACTAAACAGACAAACTGCCCCTGTTTCTGGCGTTGTGATAGCGGCGATGATCTCATCATGGTCAATGGGCACATCAGGCAACCGGTAGATTTCCGGCCACTCCGACGCCGCATCCCCCCCACCACTCACCGGCGGGAAAAACGCGATCTCGTCGCCATCATTGACCACATCGGACCCGAAGGCGAACTCTTGATTGACCGATGCATTCGCCACCTTGAGATTGGCTTGCATATCAGGGAAGCGTTCGACCAGGGCTGTACGTACTACATCTACTGTAGCGGATTCACCCGGTAATTCGAGCGTAACACGGTTCGCCCCCGCGAGGTCTTTGAGTGTCGCAAACAGCAAAATCGTGATCTGCATGGGTTGTCCTTAGCTTTCTTTGCTTGCTCTATCAGGCGCGATGTAATCACCATGCACACCGCCGCGCTTCTCTACCAACCGAATATCGCCAATGCGCATAGCGCGATCTACTGCTTTCGCCATGTCATAGATGGTCAACCCGGCGACCGTGATCGCCGTCAATGCTTCCATCTCGACGCCAGTTTTGCCGGTCGTGCGTGCCGTCGCGGTGATACGAATCGCATTTGCTTCTTCGTCAATGTTGAGGTCCACGCCGATCTTGTTCAAAGGGATCGGATGGCACAGGGGGATCAGTTCTGAAGTACGTTTCGCCCCCATGATGGCGGCAATGCGGGCGACGGTCAGCACATCCCCCTTTTTCATCGCGCCCGCTTGAATGAGTCGCAGCGTTTCTGGCTGCATATACACCGCGCCCTCAGCAACAGCGACACGTTCGCTATCCGGTTTCGCCCCGACATCGACCATATCCGCACGACCCGCTTCGTCAATATGCGTGAGTTTGTCGTTCATTGTTTTCCTATGCTTTGTTTACGCCAGACATTATACCGTGTCTGTAAGGGGTTCTCTGTACATGATATACTGCGTAGCAGTTTCCCACAGTAAACAGTAAACAGAAATTCTTGCGATCTACTAAACAGGCCCCACCGGGAGCGATCAATGGCAAACTACAATCAGGGCATGACGAAAACGCGCCGCTCGTTTTTCGGTCGTCTGGCGACGATGTTAAGCGGCACCGATATTGACGAAGACACCTGGGACGACATTGAGGCGATTCTACTGCAAGCTGATGTCGGCGTGCCCACAACTGAGAAGGTCCTCGAAGACCTGAAATCACGCGGGCTGCGCAAAAACGACGAGGTGCAGGCCGCGCTGCGTGAATCCTTGCAATCTTTGTTGAAGCCGCCGCCCCCGATGAACATCAGCGGGCGCGAACTGTCGATTGTGCTGGTTGTCGGCGTCAACGGGTCCGGCAAGACCACCAGCATCGGCAAGCTGGCGAATCGTTTGCAGAACTACAACCGCCGCAGCACGATGCTCGCCGCCGGAGATACATTCCGCGCCGCCGCCATCGAACAGTTACAACAGTGGGGCGAACGCGTCGGCGTGCCTGTTGTGGCGAATAAACCGGGGTCCGATCCCGCCGCCGTCGTCTACGATGCAACCGCCGCCGCCAAATCACGCGGGCATGAAATCCTGCTGGTCGATACCGCCGGACGCCTGCACACCAATTTCAACCTCATGGCGGAACTGGCGAAAATCCGGCAGGTATCGGATAAGGTCGTCCCCGGCGCACCGCACGAAGTGCTGCTCGTCCTGGATGGAACCAGCGGACAAAATGCCATCCAGCAGGCCAAGCACTTCAAG
>DAOTXA010000252.1:0-3140 GCA_034435595.1 Anaerolineae bacterium
ACCCAATTAAATCTTCAAAGGGCAAGCGGTCTGAGATTTAGGGATGAGGAGGCATAAAAACTAGATTTCCACCAATTCCGGTAGAATCAGTAAAAATTCGGTTCCAGGGGGTGAAATTTCCTGGTGGGGTTTGGGGACGAAGCCACCACGCACTTCTCAAACGGCTTTTAAGCGGTGTGTAAGCTGGCAATGATTAAAATGCGCGGATGACGAGCATCCACAGCACGATGATGGCGAATTCCACCGTGAGGATACGGCGTGTGACCGACCATATGATCGGTTTGCCGAAGTGCCTGGAATAGAAATCAAAGCCGACGATAAACACCATTCCCATGATAATACCGGGTACAATCGCGGCGAAATACTGGGTTAATTGCAAGATTTCAGCGGCCTGCGTGCGGTCGATATTGGGGGCGGAAATAGCGAAACGCGAGACAAAATAGGTGTTCAAGTCCTGCACAAAGACCCAGCAGACGAAGCTGAGTCCAGATGTCAGCGCCCATAGACTGAGTCCCAGCGCAAATGCAGTGACCTGCCAGACAAAGCCCTCGCGCTGCTCTCGATTATCGGTCCTCATTCCGTCCTCCTGTATAGTCAAGCCCCTTAGCGCAGGCGCACGATATCTGATTGGGCGAAGATCGGCGGCACGTTTAGCCCCAGCGCGGGGGATGCATACAGTGCGGGTGGCACGCTGATATCCGCCAGATACAATTCTCCGATTTGTGCCTCAACGCCGGATGCATGCAGTCCTGCTTTGGGCAGGGCCAGCGTCATCGTTGCAGTGGCGTTGATCGCCGGGTCGAAGACAGTCCCGGTAGTCGTATCGACGCCGGAGGGGGCATCCAGCGAAAGTACGGGCGCGGGGTTGGCGTTTGCCCAGCGGATCAACCCGGCGGCAGTGTCGCGTGGGGCACCCTTCAAGCTGTAGCCGATAACGCCATCTACGATCAAATCCGCCGTGGCTGCATCCGGCGTGCCGTGTTGTATGGTGACGCCCATTTGCCGCAGGATGCCCAACTGGTGCGCCGGGGTCGGTGCAAATTCGGCATCCGGCCTGGTCACATAGACGCGAGCAATCGCGCCGTAATTGTGCAACCGCCGTGCGCAGACGAGTGCGCCGCCGCCGTTGCCCCCGGTCCCCGCCAGAACGACAACGGTTTTGGCGCGTGGATTGCCGTTGAAGAAACGCTCGCGGGCCAGATGCGCCAGATTGCACCCGGCATTTTCCATCATCTGAATGAGTTCGATGTGATAGTCCTCGATCATGGCACGATCTACCTCGCGCATTTGATCGGTGGTGATATAGGGGATGTCGTCCCCCTCGTAGATGGGATAGGCCATGTGCGGTTGCTCCTGTGACGTGCCGGACTCGCTGTGCCAATGCCGACGAGTATAGCGAGGCTGTGTCGAGTTGCCATTGTCGATGTGTTGGATGTGCAGTACAAATAGCGACACTTGAAAATCAAAATCTATGGGGAAATGATGCAACGACTACGTTTAAGTTTGATTATGGTGTTGGCGCTCTTGCTGGCGAGTGGTGTCTTTGCACAGGATGATGGTGCGGATATGGGCGTACTGCTTGGCGAGCATGAGGGGTACACGCTTTACACGCTGCGCACATCCAACTATGTGTATCTGGTCGATGATGCCGGACGCATTGTTCAGGATTGGGTGGTCAGCGGCAACGGGCGTGACGCGGTGCTGCGCGAGAACGGCAACCTTGTCGTGTCGGTCGCCAAGCAGGAAACCGAGGTTGAAGACTATGCTGCCGGGATTGCGTTTGTTCGCAATGACGGGCGCTTCGAAGAATACACGTGGGACGGTGAACTGGTGTGGTCGTATGAATTTGACCGTCCCGGTTACCAGATTCACCACGGCATCGAAGTGCTGCCTAACGGCAACATCATGTTTATCGCATGGGACTATAAAATGGTTGAAGAAGCGATCGCCAACGGGCGCGATCCTGAATTTATGGGCAATGGACTGTGGCCCGATGTCATCCTCGAATACAGCCCCGAAGTCGATGACATTGTGTGGGAATGGCATGTCTGGGATCACATGATTCAGGATTTTGACCCCGATCAAGCCAACTTTGGCGTGGTCGAAAACCACCCTGAACTCATCGACATTAACTACCAGATTCATGCGGGCAATGTCGCAGATTGGCAGCACGCCAATTCCATCGACTATAACCCGCAGTTGGATCAGATCGTATTCAGTGTGCGCGAGTTTAGCGAATTCTGGATCATCGACAAAAGCACCACGACGGAAGAGGCAGCGGGCGAGGCCGGTCATCTGTTGTATCGTTGGGGCAATCCAGCGGCTTACAACGTCGCCGAAGAAAGCGAGCGCCAGATTTCGTACCAGCACGACGCCCAATGGGTGCCGGAAGGTTATCCGGGTGCAGGCAATATCATGCTGTTTAGCAATCGCCATTCGACTGATCCCGATGCGACATTCGAAGACGTATTCAGAGGGTCTGATCACTCGCGTGTCATCGAGATGACGCCACCCCTGTTGGAGGACGGCACGTACCAGTGGCCTGAACCGGGCGAAGCCTTCGCACCAGCGGAACCGTCATGGGTTCTGGATGGTTTCGTTGATGTGCCTTTCCACTCGTGGATCGTCTCTGGCGTACAGCGGTTGCCTAACGGCAACACACTCGTAACACCGGGACAGGAAGGGCGTGTCTTCGAGGTAACACCGGAAAAAGAAGTCGTGTGGGACTATCGGGTGCCGATGAACGAAATCTCGATACTGCCGCCCGGTTCGCCAGAATCGGCGCTGGATGCCTTGTTGTTCCGGGTGAAGCGCTACCAGCCGGATTACCCCGCGCTTGCCGGACGCGATCTTTCGGAAGGTGTTTTGCCACAGGAACTGGCCTCGTCTTCGATGCGCTATCCTGCGTTTATAGAGAATGGTTTTGAGGTTGACGGCGAGTTAACCTCGGAGGTTCCGGCTCGCTACTATGCGTTCCGGGTAGAATCGGTCGGCAATGTCGTTGATGTTGCGCTTGATGTGCAGGATGGCGAATCGGATGCACTTCAGATGACATTGATCCGGCGGGATATGGATGTCGTCGCCGAAGCCGCACCCACGGAAGCCGGTCTGCTAGCGATTTCAAATCTGGTGGTCGAGTC
>DAOTXA010000253.1:0-13169 GCA_034435595.1 Anaerolineae bacterium
CCGGCGGTTACGTCTCTGATGACACCGCCTACCATCACAGGGCTGATGCCGTTCATCATCGTGTGCATTGGTCCCGTTTGCGGCACCATTGACCCGTCAATCAGGATGTTAATTGTGCGATTCAAGAAGTGGAAGGCGACGGCGGTCCCGATGTATTCGGGTGCGGTTGTCACGTTGAATGGCGGATGCTGGATTATGTAGGCATCCGGTTCACGCGTAGATCGCGCCCAGGCGACAGCCGCATGATGCACTGTATCCTGTACTGCGCCACCCTCGCGTACCGATTTGACAATGTCCGCGTTGGTCAGCGAGTGGAGCATCATGCTATGCGCGTCAATGCAATAGGGGCAATTGTTGGTCACCGACACCGCAGAGGCGATGGTTTCTTTGACACTGCGCGGCACATGTTCTCCGGCGATGAGTGTCTCGCGCTCTATCGACCAGACGGCGGCTAGCAGTTCGGCGTGTGGTGAGTGGATGGTGAAGGCCCCGGCGATCATAAAATCGCGTTCCATCTGGATATAAACTTGCGCAACGAGACCGCTTGCCTTCCCCGGCTTGACTGCGTTGATATAGCGAATGCCACGTACCGACATCATTTCCATCATGTTACGGTTGAATCGATTAAAAAGTCCCATTGCATTGTCTCCACGATTAACGTGCGTGTTTTGAAGAATAGACGCCCTGTATGGGGATCGTCTTGCGTGGCGATATATGAGTGATTTATGAGCGGGGCTATTGCACTTTGCCGGAAGGTCAATTATGCTATATATTCTCACTTTTTTGAGAATATGAGCATAAGACGCTTTGCAGGGGAAGGAACCTACTGTGCGCGAGCTAAATCTTACCGGGATGCGTGCCTACAGTTTTATCTGGTTCGGACAGTTTATTTCGCTGGTTGGCAGCGCCATGACGCGCTTCGCCATCACCATCTGGGCATACACCGAGACGGAATCCGCGACTGTACTGGCGCTGGTCGGTTTTTTCTCTTTCGTGCCCATTATTTTGCTAACACCCTTTGCCGGGGTTATGGTGGACCGCTGGAATCGCAAAACAGTCATGATCGCCAGCGATTTGATTGCAGGTACGGGGACGATTGTGATGTTTATGCTGTTGCTCTCCGATTCGCTGCAACCCTGGCATCTGTACGTCGCTGGATTGCTAGCCGGGTCTGCCGAGGCGTTCCAGTTCCCCGCATTCAGTGCCGCCATCACAATGCTGGTCGATAAAAAGCAGTATGCTCGTGTTCAGGGGATGCAATCGCTGGCGCAATCGGCGTCAACGGTTGCTGCCCCATTCCTGGCGGGGATTGTCCTCGCGTTTGGTGGCTTGCACGCGGTCTTTATGATCGATATTGTGACGTTTTTGGTAGCGGTTGGGCTGTTGGGATTGATTCACATCCCGCAACCACAGGCGACCATAGAAGGCATCCAGTCACGCGGGAGCATCTTCAAAGAAATGGGGTTCGGCTTTTCATACATCTGGCGCAGACCGGGCCTTATGGGAATGCAAATGATGTTCTTCTTGCTGAATTTATTCGCCACAATGGGGTTTATTCTGGTCGCGCCGCTGGTACTTGCGCGGACGGGAAACGACGAAATCGCACTGGGGACAGTTCAAGCGTTTATGGGCCTGGGCGGTGTTGCGGGTGGATTGGCGATGACTA
This sequence comes from Anaerolineae bacterium, assembly GCA_034435595.1. Lineage (GTDB taxonomy): Bacteria > Chloroflexota > Anaerolineae > Aggregatilineales > Phototrophicaceae > JAVJSU01. The sequence goes on from DAOTXA010000253.1 coordinate 1,667, forward strand.
CATGGGGTGGACCGAAGCGCCGCGTACATGGTGTTTTCCTGGGTATGGCGGGCACTGGCTTGCTTGGTCAGATGTTTATGGGACTCGGTCAAAATGTTGTGATGTGGTCGATGGCGGGCTTCCTGAGTATGTTCATGTTGCCCATTATCAATGGCAGCAATCAGGCCATCTGGCAGTCGAAAGTTGCGCCGGATGTACAGGGGCGTGTGTTCGCGGTGCGGCGGCTTATCGCGCAGATTACCGCGCCGGTTGGTATGTTCGTGGCGGGCATTTTGGCCGATACGATATTTGAACCAGGGATGGTCGAAGGGGGTGCGCTGGCGGGTGTGTTCGGCGAATTAGTTGGTACGGGTACGGGCACCGGGATTGCAGTTATCTTTCTGATTACAGGTGCGCTGGCGGCAGTGTCTGGCTTGCTGGGATACGCCCTGCCCTTTGTGCGCGAGGTTGAGACGCGGCTGCCGGATTTCGAGGGCGTGCCGGAAAATATGGTGTCTAACGAACCCGACTCACCAACTGACGAAGCTGGCGATGCTATGCCAGAGGCGGCATCCGCGTAGGATTGCTGTCCAGCTTAATCGATTCTCCTTTTCCTCAAGGGGTAACGTTGGCTGCGTTACCCCTGTTGTTTTCTACCATGTGGCTAATTCATTTTAGAATGAATCGCGTTTTACGTAGATATCTTCAGTTATTTTGAGAGTCATGATCTTTGTCGTGACGGGTGGTGTCAACCATCCCGTGGCTGCTTGTATGGCGTTATATTAAGGCCACATTAGCAGTATATTGATAAAGCATATCTCTTTAACAAAATCTCAGGAAACCAATTGTGCCACCTGTATATGTAATTGGAGATGTACACGGGCATTGTGAGGAGGTCATCGCAGCGCTGGAGCAAGCCGGTTTGGTATCGGCATCACAGCACTGGTGCGGCGGTGGTGCAACGCTATGGTTCACGGGTGATTTTTGTGATCGTGGGCCGGATGGTGTTGCGGCTATTGATCTGGCGATGCGACTCCAGCGCGAGGCGAGCGCTGTCGGCGGCAAAGTCGATGCCGTCCTGGGCAATCACGATATATTGCTGCTCGCGGTCAAGCGTTTTGAGTCAACGCTTGTGTCTGACTTACGCGGGTCATTTCGTGATAATTGGCAGCGCAATGGCGGGGTCGCTTCTGATCTTGAGTCACTGACAGATGCACACATTGCGTGGATGAACACTCGCCCTGCTTTATGCCGCGTTGAAGATCGTCTGTTGATGCACGCCGACACGCCAGCCTATGCGGTTCTTGGTCGCTCGATTGATGCGGTCAATCATCGGGTTAGTGAGATCATGTGTGGGCGGAATCTGGCGGATTGGTTGCTATTGCTGGAAACCCTCAGCAATCGCGGCGGGTTCCTTGATCTGAACGGTGATACACACCCCCTTGCGATTGCCGAGACACTTGACCGTTTTGGTGGCGGCACGATTATACAACTCGTTCATGGACACACACCGATTCATTATGTGACTGGTGATAAACCGGGCGACACTTGCACACCGCTGGTGTATGGCAGTGGGCGTTGCGTAAATGTCGATGGCGGCATTTACCTCGGTGGCCCGGTCTTGATGCATCATTTTGACAATGGATTCGCTCCCGATTTACCTTAACCACGTTAAGCTGAAAATCACTATATAATGATCCCAATGAACTGTGATTTCGTGAATTAGGGAGCGACTGTGTCCGATACCGGCTTTGAACACATGCTGATTCCAGCAGATGGGACGGACCCGCAGCATTACCTGAAGATTGGTGAAACGCTGCTGCAAAAGTGGCAGCAGATTATTGATCTCATGGCATCAATCACCAATGTCTCTGCGACGATGCTGATGCGTGTGCAGGCGGATGGCAAAGAAGCAGAAGTTGTCGCCACCAATCAAGATGGCGAAAATCCCTTGAAGCCGTCCATGCGACTATCTCTCACCTCTGAAACCTATTGCTACTATGTGATGCGTGAGCGGCGCATGATCCACGTTCCCGACTCTGCAAAGGATGATCGGTGGGAAACGCCGCCGCTGGGTATGCGTGCCTATGTTGGTGTGCCCTTGCTGTGGCCCGATGGCACGTTATTCGGTTCAATGTGCATCATGAATCGTGATCCGGGTGCGTTCTCGGATGCAGTTCTGACGATGCTAGAGCAGTTTCGTCTGGCAATTGAGGCCGACCTAAAATCTTTGCTCGACGACGTAGAGACAAGACGGATGCGCGAACAACTGACGTTGGCCCAGCGCATTGCCCGTGTTGGTGACTGGCATTGGGATGTATCAAATGACCGTTTTGAAGCGTCGCCAGTGCTTTACGAAATGTGTGGTTTACCCGTTCCTGATGGCCCCTTGATTCGCGAGTCTGCGATAAATCTGTTGCTGCAAATTGTGCATCCAGATTATCATGACGAGCTTCGTCAAGATCGTTTCTTTGAGGGTGAGGCGTTTCGCCTGTTTCGTATCATGCATCCAGAATTGGGCGAGCGTTGGGTACGCGGGGCTTCTGTTCATACAGAGGATGGTGAGGGTAAGCTCTTGATGGTGCGTGGGACCATTCAGGATATTACCGATGAAGTCCGCAATGAACAACAGGCCCGCGAAGCTGCCGTTGAACAAGAGCGCACCCGGATGCTGGTACGCTTCGTGCGTGACCTGGCGCATGAGATCAAGACACCGCTTTCTGTCATGGAAACCAGTTTGTATATCATGCGACATAGTGACGATCCGCAGCGGAATGCGCAGCACGCCCAACGTCTGCACGAGCAGATCATCACGGTGTCCGACATGATTGACGCGCTGACGAAGATGGCTCGGCTGGATGTACTCGACATCAGCACACGGGCGGAGGTTGATCCGGCTGTCATCACGCGGGAGGCAGTAAGCGCAGTTCGAATGCGCAATCGTGACCGGGCGATTGCAGTGTACGAAGATATTCCCCAAAGCCTTGACAAGATTTGCGCACATGAAAGTGAGCTGGCAAACGCGCTGATCAACATCATTGACAATGCGTTTCGCTACACGCTGGATGGCGGATCAATTCGAGTATCTGCCCATGCTGTTGAGGGCGCGGTTCGCATCGCCATTCGTGACACAGGCTTTGGCATGGACGCCAGGCTACGCGAGCATATTTTCGACCGTTTCTATCGGGGTGATCCGGCCCGGACCACACGCGGTCTGGGGATGGGTTTGCCAATTGCTTTGAAAGTGATTGAAATTCATGATGGCGTGATCGAAGTCGATAGTACACCGGGCGATGGTAGTACGTTTACGGTTGTGTTGCCCACGGGCAACATAGACACATAATTGGATGATTTCCCAGGCAAATTTGACATCAATACGGGCGACCCGCAGGTCGCCTGTATTGATTTTACCGGATGTTCAGCGTAGCGATTTATCCCAAACTGGACGATGGAACCGCATATCCCAAATGCAGATTCGTGCCTCGCCCTATTCATCAATTACACCCCTCTTATCCCAAAAGTGACTCGATCTTCGGGGAGATTTCACAAATTCGTGCGGTGTGCCCCTTCGGTGGGGCAGGGGGAGGGAGAGTCATCTGACTCGATAAGTGTCATAGGCTGGTAGGCAAAAGCTGAAAGGGTAACGGTGAAAGGCATACGAGTGACCGTGCATTTTCTTTCGCCCTTATCCTTTCGTCTTTGACCGTACTACAGATTCTCTTTGAGGTCTTGCAGCCACGCTTCATAGGCTTCGATGAGAGCTTGTGCCTGACGGCGATTAACCTTTTTCAAACGTTTGGCGATACGATCTTTCGACTGTTCCAGTGTGAGGTGTAGTTCGTCGGCGGGTGATGCTTTGGCCTCTGATTTTTGGGCTGTGTTGCCCACGGGCAACAGACTTTCGTACCCGGTAATGCCATCGGCGTGTACCCACTGTGCGGCGACGGTCAGCGCCTCTTTTTTCGACAGTGCGGTTAACTGCCTCAGACGCCGCTCCGTCCAGTCGAGGTCATCGGCGACGGTCCAGATGGGCGGCGGTAGTTTCAGCAGATTGCGGTAGCGCGTGGTCACTGATCGGTTGGTGACGCCCATCGCTGTAATCACGGTTTCTGCGTGACCGCGTGGGATGTCAAAACGTTTGCTATCCGCGATCTGCGCATAGTAATCCTGCTCGCGCTCGAACGCTTCGTAGGCGTCGAAGTCTGCACCTTCACGGGCGTGCAAATCCATCAGCAACGTGGCAAACTGTCGCGCCTTGCCGATGGCGTTGAGGTTGTCGCGGGCGTTATTCTCATACGCCTGCTTCCAGACGTTAATGCCATCGCTGATCTGCGCCCGAATGCGGCGGAACTGATCCCCAAAGATGCTATACAGCAGATGATGGGCCAGCCAGCGACGCTCTCCGGTTTCGATCAAAAAGCGCCCTGGTGCGGTCGCATCACGGGCGACGGTAATTGGATTAATCAACCCCTCGCGGTAAATGCTAGCCGCCAGATCAACCAGCCGGAACAGGGTACTTTCCACCGGCCCAGGGTCGCCGGTTTGCTCTCCTGTGCGCTGTGTCTCTTTGCCTTCAATGGCATGGATCAAGGTGCGCTGGGAACTGTCGAAGTCGGTTCCAGTTTCGACAGCATACGCCTGAATCCAGCGTGAGAACACGTCACCCAGTCCGGCGGGTTCACCGCTCCAATCACCGCGCACCAGCGATGGGATGGCGCGGCGTGGCTGTGCCGGGTCCGGACTGATTTCAAAGATGTCGATAGTCTGTTCGGTGGGTTCAGTTGCGGGTGCTGCATCAGGTCGCAGCATGGCATTGGTGAGGGTGTTAAGGTCCGGCACCGGACCGGATGGTGCCGGACGTTTGCGTCGTGCGAAAGGGTCAGATTTGTCTAGTTTTTCTCTTCGGTTAGCCATTGTTGGATTGCCTGCATTGTGCGGTCTGTTAGGCCCCACGCGTCACGTGCTTCCTGGCCTGTTGGTGCGTAAGTATACACCAGTTCTTCGGCGTTGGTGGCCTCTGTCCAGATCGTTCGCAGGGTGATGGGCTTCCACACCAGACCGGGAAAGGCCTCCGACAGTTTGCGGATGTTATGGCGGTGATTGCGTGTATCCGGGCGCATCTTGTTGGGCAAAATCCCGACGATACGACTCTCCCGTCCCAGATATTGGCGACGCTGTGCCCCGAAACGGTCCATCTGGTCAATTGCTTTGGCAATGCCGTCGAAGCTCAGACGCTCGCACTCGGTCACATAGACATAGCCATCTGCCGCCAGATAGATCGCCCCATCGAATAGACTCATAGTCGGGTTGGTGTCAATCACGATGGTGTCGAGGTTATACTCGTCCGCCATATCCTCCATGAGTTGCAGGAACAGGAACGATTCGTCCGGTTTAAGCATGTACGGAATCTGGTAAGTCCGGTCCGAAGAGGGCAGCAGATACAGGTTCCCATGCGACGGATGGTCGCTGGTGGAATAGTGTTCCGGCGGCACCAGGCGCAGCACATCCTGAAACGGCAGTTTGTCGATCATGAGGCCAAACAGCCCGTTCTCTTCCGGCATTCCCAGCATCAGCGAGGCGTGCCCCTGTGAGTCGGTATCGACGATGGCGACATTCCACCCCCGCGCAGCTAACCCGGCGGCGAGGTGTGTGCTAATGGTGGACTTGCCGACGCCACCCTTACGGTTGGTCACTGCGATGATTTTCATCGAGGTCTCCTGCTTTTCACAGTTGGGCTTATAGAGGCTATTTTACCATCCAAACGCCATAAATGCGTGTATTCGTTCGAATATTTTGGCATGAAAAATCCTACGCAGGCTTGATTTGAGTCTGGTTGCGTGTCGGATCACTTGTGTAAGCCGTTTGAATTCGCGCCAGAATCGGCTGTGCGACGCTTCTATGTGATTTGCGCGTAATGTGGCGTGCGTGCTCGCAAATCGTCGCAAATCGCCGTGTGGGTTGCATGTCGCACCCGTGTTATGCTTTTCGCGCATTTAACTTGATACATTTGGGGGGGTGTATGCTCAATGATCTTGAAACGGGGGCCGGACTCGATGTGATTTTGTGGTTCACCGAGAACCGCACGCCACTATTGACTCCGCTGGCAGAACTGCTGAACTACACGGGTGGGGCGCTCTTTTATCTGGTGCTGATGTTGATCTTGTACTGGCTGGTAGATCGTGAATATGGCATCCGGGCAGCCTTCGCACTCATCGTCGGAGGTATGTCAAATGCAGCGATGAAAGTAGCGCTTGCACGTCCGCGACCCTTTGATGTATCAGAAGCGGTTATGCCGTTAGTAGAAGCCGATGGCTTTGGCTTGCCCAGCGGTCATGTGATGGCGTCACTGGTTTTCTTCGGCTACATCGCCTATACGCTGCACGACCGTCGCGCCACGATTGCAGCGGGGGTGTACGTCGTCTTGCAGATGTGGGCGCGGATGTATCTGGGCGTGCATTATCCTCAGGATGTGTTGCTCGGACTTTTCGCCGGATTGGTGGTGCTATACGCGTTTATCGAACTGGTGGGACCGGTTGCCCGCACATGGAATCGCCTGACGCTATCCGCACAGGTGGCGACGGCTATCTTGCTGGCAATTATGGCCCCGATATTGGTGTTTAATAATGACGATGGAATGGCACTTGCAGGGGTGTTGTTCGGCGCGGTGGTGGGGATCATCCTCATAGAGCGGCGCGGGATGAAATTTGAGGCGCGGGGCGTTCAATTGTCGCCACAGGTGCAAATCAACTGGTTAAGAATTGGTTTGTTTCTGGTGGGTTCAACGTTGGCGGTTCTGATTCTATTTGCGACCTCACCGCTGGTCGAACCGCTCGCAGAGGAGGGCAGTGGCGGTGCGGCACTATTGCGCATGGGCCGCTATGCGTTGACCGCGCTATTTATCGTGATCGGGTGGCCTTTCATCGCCTACCGGAAGCGGAATTAGGCGACCTGTGTTGAGGTCGCCTATCGTCTTGATCTAGCGCTTTAACCGGTTTTTGAAGTGCCTTCTCTGGCTGGAATCACCAGCACCGGGCAATGCGCCGCTGCCAGCACTTTCTGGGTAACGCTGCCCATAATCCAGCGGCTGAAGCCGGAACGTCCGTGTGTAGACATCACGATCAGTTCGATGTCTTTATGCGTGGCTGCGGCATCAACGATGCACTCAGCGGGTCGTCCACTTTCGACAATTGTCGTGACAGTCAGCGCAGATTCGCGCAGGGACGCTGCCCGATCTTCCAGATATTTGCGTGCATGTTCTTCAGCGGTTCGTTGATGCAATTCGCCTTCGGTAATGTCAATGCGGTTAGGGGGCGCGTTGACCTCATCCAAAACGTACACGAGTGTGATTTTGCCGTTTGGTGCGATGATTTCTCTGGCGGAGGCAAGGGCAAGTTCTGAGAGTTTTGACTCGTCCAGGGGCACCAGGATATGCGAAAACACCGTATTCTCCAATCAATCATAGTTCAATGCATATAGTATAGCGTTTACAAACCGACCTAATAAAGTCCTATCGTGTGTAAATGAACTGAAATCAAAACGGGGAGCGATGGATTGTGCATCGCTCCCCGTTCGCTTTCAGTTACTCGCCCGGTACGTCGCTGAGATCGTTCTTGCGCTTCAGACGGTCGGCGGCGGCTTCGGCGTCGTCTATGCTGCGCTTGGCCTTTTTCGGCATATCGTCGCGGATAGGCTTCGCCATGTGCAGCGATCCATCCAGATCGTTCGCTGGTACGTTGACGGTGCGCGTCTTGTCGCTGTTGTTTTCCTGCCAGTTACCTAAAACGGAATCGCCCGTGTCCGTCGGCATAATCAGCCATAGGATGATATACGGCACGATGCCCACGCCTGTGAACACCGCCAGCAGCACGAAGGCCAGACGTACCAGTGTCGGGTCAAGGTTGAAGTATTCGGCGATACCGCCTGCCACACCGCCGAGCATCGCATCTTTGCTGGAACGTGTGAGTCTTTTTTGTTCGCTCATGGTCATGATCTCCGTATATCTGTGCTTGATCTTATGCTACTGTATACGCCGAACCAGACACTAAAGTCGCAAACAATCGGGAGAGTTTATGCGCGTTTTTCTCAATGATACGTTCCGCACGCTGGCGGACGAGTTCAACATCACATTTTCCGCACCAGCAGATGATGATGCCGGATACGATCTTTATGCCACTGAAGAAGTCACTATCGCGCCCGGTGGACGGGGCAGCGTGCCGACCGGGGTCCACGTCGAGATTCCGCCCGGATACGTGGGCCTCGTCAAAGACCGCTCCAGTGTTGCCAGTGCCGGGATTCACACGCTGGCAGGCGTCATTGATGCCGGGTATCGTGGTGAAGTCAAGCTGGTGTTGTTGAACACAAACTCTGTGCCGCTCACGGTCGAGCGCGGGCGCAAAATCGCGCAGATGATCGTTGTCGCGTATTATGGCGAGGCCGTCGAGACGGTCGCCACGTTGGACGATCTGACGAATACTGAGCGTGGGCAGGGTGGTTTCGGATCAACCGGTGAGTAAGGCGAAAGTCCTGAAAGATCAAGGCGAAAGGAGAAACTCGCCTTTTGTCACATTAGACAATGTAACGCCACAATACTGGTGACTGACATCTGAAAACTGAGAACTTTACACTGATGACTGACAACTTAATTGGCAAACGCATCGACATCTTCGGTGACGATGGCTGGATCGAACTGGTGGACCTGATGCCGCACCCGGCAGCGGATGTATCCGGCGATCTGGCGATTGTCAACGCTGCACGGGTCAGCTTCCTCGGCGAGAGCAAGGGCGACCAACGCGACAAGAAACTGCTGTTCTATCTACTGCGACACCGCCACACCTCTCCGTTTGAAATGGTGGAATTTAAGTTCCGCGTGCGTGCTCCGCTCGTAACGTGGTGGCAGTGGGTGCGGCATAGAACATTTAATCTGAATGCGCAATCCGGCAGGTATACTCCATTTGAGGAAAATGACTTCTACATGCCGGAAGTCTGGCGCAAACAGTCGAAGGACAACAAACAGGCCAGCGAAGGGCAGGTCGATGCAGCCATCAACGCCGAACTGACTCAGAAACTCGCAGACCATTACGAGAATGGTTATCGCTTGTATCAAGAAGCGCTGAATGCCGGAGTCGCTAAAGAACTGGCGCGGCTGTTTTTGCCCGGATTCAGTGTCTATTACACATGGGTCGTCAAAGTAGACGCGCATAACCTGATGCATTTTCTGCGTTTGCGCATGGCAGAAGACGCCCAGTACGAGATTCGTGTGTATGCACAGGCCATCTACGAACATTTCTTCAAGCCTGCGCTGCCCTGGACGGCAGAAGCCTTCGAGACGTATATCCTTGATCCGCAACCGTAAGCATAATTTGATGGTACTGGAATGATTTAGGCGGCGCGTTGGCGTCGCTTTTTTATGTTTGCCTGTAGGACTTTTGGCCTAGCACACGACACGATGCTCGCTTTGCCTGTAAAATGACAGTTGCCGGTGCTATGTAGCGAGCGATGCACCTTTGCCGGATGGAGCCAGAACAAAATGGGAGGAACAAGTCATGCGAGTACGGTCATGGATTCGCCTGAGTGTCGCTGCGCTGCTGCTGGCGCTTTTCTCGACACTGACGATTGCACAAAGTAGCAGTACCGAAATCCGCGCCATCTGGAGCGTGGAAACCTTTGTTTTGATCAATAACAGTGACGACGGTGTCGATGTATCCGGCCTCAGCTTCGTCAGCCGCGATGGAGAAATCACCCCCGATGATTGGGTCCTTCAACTGAACACCGATACCAACGAATTCTATACCCTTTCAGACCTACGGCCTGGCGCGTGTCTGGTCGCGTTCTTCGCTGATTTTACCGGCGAGATTCCTGAAACCGTGTCGTGTTCACGGGTGATCGGTGAATTCATCATCACCAGCTTTGACGATATTGTGTGGGGCATTCCGCAGGGTGGATTTACGGCGCAGATCAATGGCACGGTCATCGCCGATTGCTCGATTAACCGTACCGCCTGTGAGGTCGATGTGCCGGTTTCCGGTATGGACAGTGGGGCCGGTAGTTCGGATGACGCGCCGGAGGGTGATTCTGACCCCGACAGTAATGAAGATACTGATGTGCCCGCTGACGTGGACATTCGCGCCATCTGGAACGATGAGACGCTCGTCCTCATTAACGTCGCTGAATTTGGCGTAAACCTTTCTGCACTGTCATTGCAGAGTGCCGCCGGAATCATTGGGCCGGTCGATTGGATTCTGTTCGAGGATGAGGAGTTTGGCGGCTTCTATGCCCTGGATGATGTGCGACCGGGATCATGCCTGCTGGCGTATCCGGCGGAAACCGAACCCACCATACCGGAAACGGTCGAATGCACGCGGACCATCGGCGAATTTACTCCGATCACGGTGCAGGACATCGTGTGGGACGTGACGCAGGGCGGTTTTACGCCAATTGTTGATGCAGTGCCGGATGAAGCGTGCGATATCACCACCTCTAGCTGCGACATCACCGTTCCGGTCGCCGAGTCAGAAATCAGCGAAGCCGGGATTGAGCTTGACGGCAGTACCGATCCTGCGCTGGTCGGCGGTGTCGAGGTGCGTGCCATCTGGACGCCTGATCTGATGGTACTGATTAACGTCAGCCGTCAGGGTTCCAATGTCAGCGAATTGACCCTCACCAGCACGAATGGGGCGGTCACGCCCGCCGGATGGGTGATGAACGAGAATCCGCTCACGGCTGGGTTTTATACGCTGGGCGACATGCGGCCCGGTTCGTGTCTGCTTGTCTATGAAGAAGGCCCACAGCCGGAAATTCCCGAAACTGTAGAGTGCTCGCGGGTGATTGGCGTCTCCGAATTGTCCGACATCCGCGATGTGGTGTGGGATATCGCACAGGGCGGTTTTGAGGGGACCATCGACGGCGCTTTAAGTGCCGTGTGTTCGGTGGAGGGCACCACCAGTTGCAGCCTGATCGTCCCACCGTCTGAGTAGATCCCCAACAATCCATCGTCGCAATGCGAGGGACACGGTGCTGCCGTGTCCTTTTTGTTACAAATTCATCAATTTTTTGACTGTGTTCCAGTTGCGGGTGGTGATGTCTTTACCGTAGGTCTTTCCGAGGATGTCCATTGCCTTTGTCGAACCACCTTTCTTCGACAACACTAGCACGCTGAACACTTCACCATCTGTTGCCCGCAGAATGCGATACTCCAGATCGGGCGACTCATAGGGCAGGTCGAGGCCGCCTGATTTGGCCTCTGGCCCCAGAAACGTAATATACAGCCGTGTCTGATCGGTGACTTCGCTCCCGGCAAACGGATCGCTGTCTACCAGTGCGCGGATTGTGTCTGCATGGCGAACAATCACCGGAACGTCAAACTCGTATTCGCCAGAAATTGCCGCTTCGATGGTCTGCGCGATTTTTATTGCGTCACCGGGTGCGGTCAGCGCGACGTTGCCGCTTGCCAGCACTGTCTTAATCTCAGCGTAATTTAACGTGGAGAGCAGCACTTTTAAATCCGCCATCTTGATTTTCTTGTGTC
>DAOTXA010000254.1:0-3065 GCA_034435595.1 Anaerolineae bacterium
AAAGGTATGATACCGGGTGTACAGGTCGGCGTATTGTTCTGGCGTCATGTGCCCGCCACAACCCCAGTTCTCGTTGCCGATACCGAAGAACGGGATCGCCCACGCCTCGCTGCGACCATTTGCCCGTCGCTCATTTGCCAGTGTCGCATCGTGATTGCTGGTCAGATATTCGACCCAATCTCGCATCTCCTGCACCGTACCACTACCGACATTGCCACCGATATAGGGATCACAGCCCAATTGCTCGCACAGGTCAAGAAATTCGTGCGTGCCGACCGTGTTCGGTTCCGGCAGATTGCCCCACATATTGATCCGCATCGGACGTTGTGAGCGGGGTCCGATGCCGTCGCGCCAGTGATATTCGTCTGCGAAGCAGCCGCCGGGCCAGCGTAAATTCGGGATGTTAATCGCTTTCAACGCCGCCACGATGTCATCGCGCCAGCCTCGCGTGTTGGGAATATCGGCGTCCTCACCCACATATAAGCCGTCATAGATGCACCGTCCCAGATGTTCGGCAAAGTGCCCGTAGATGTGACGGTTGATGCGGTGTTGTTTCTGGTTGGTGTTCAGGATGATTTTGTTCATCGCCTTGCCTTTGTGAATGAGGATCGTATGTCGATTACCTTATGGGGTGTCTACCTGTCACATTATAGCAAGGGCATGATACACTCGCGCTTTAGATTGGATGCATATGCAACGGAATTGCCATGATGACAACCGCCAAATCTCGCCAAATTCTGCTGCTGGCGCTGGTTCTGCTGCTGGCGACGATGGGACGCATCTCCGGCATTGACGACGAAAGCCTGTGGGTAGACGAGGGCTTTAGCTACTGGGCCATCCAGCACCCGGATTTGCTCGGTGTGGTGGCGCGAGATGTGCATCCGCCACTATATTTTTTGATGCTGGATTTCTGGTCGGGCCTCACCGGAATCAGCGAACTGGCCCTGCGCTATCTGTCAGTGATTCCAGGCGTGTTAAGCGTGGCGATGGTCTACCAGCTTGCGCGGGAACTCACCGCCTTCATTGACGCGCCTGATTCGATTCGACAGTCCGCGCCGCTGCTGGTCGCCTTGATGCTGGCCCTGGCGGACATGGAAAACTACATCGCGCAGGAAGCACGCATGTATACATGGCATGTGTTGTGGGCGACGGTCAGCATGTGGGCCTTCGTGCGCTGGATGCGCCTTCACCAACCCTTACCTGTTCCTCCCCGCTCACAGGCAGAGAGCCTGTTCGACCGCACAGAAACCCGGAGCCAGCCGGTTTCACACTCACCCATTCTGTCAAATCTCCCCCTCACCCCTCAGAGTGAGAGGGGGCCGGGGAGCCAGCGCGTATTGGTCGTCTGGTTCCTCGCCTCGCTGCTGCTGATGTACACACACTATATCGGCGTGGCGGCGCTGGCAGCACAGGGACTCGTCGCCCTGCTGTTTCTGCGCGGACGGATGCGCGTCCTTGCGCTTGGCACGCTGGCAGCGGTCGGCGTGCTGTTTTTGCCCTGGGTAGCGGTCATGGTGGGGCAAACCGCCAATGTCGGCACCGGTTTCAACGTACCGTCCACGCTCGAATCGCTATGGAACTGGCGTATCGAGTGGTTCACCGGGCAGTGGGCACTGATGATGGGGCTGGCGGTGGTGGGTATCGGTGTGCTGATGACATCAAACGAGCGCTTCGATTCCCCTGCTCATAGCTTTCCCGCAATGGAAGGCAACATCCACTTTGGTGATTTCTCGCTCATGGGAGCAGATACGAACGCCAACTTCGATGGGGTGAAGGCATACGCCGCGCCGTTCCTGCTGCTGCTATGGATCATCCTGCCCGTTGCCGGGGCCTTCATCCTCAATGTAAGCACGCCCATTCTGATGGATTACCGGCTGACGCAGATCACCCCGGCGATTGCGGTGCTAATCGGCTTCGGGCTGGCGACGATTCAATCTCCGTCACGGCTGTTTCTGGTAGCGGTGATCGTGGTCTACGGCATCACCATCGACGACACGCCGCGCCCGCGTCCACCCTGGCGCGAAGTCGGACAAAACGCCGCCCAATACGCCCAACCGGGCGATCTCGCCCTGGCGCATATTACCCCGTCCGGCGACTGGCAGGTCATCTACTACTATGACCGCTTCATGCCCGATGGCGTCAAGCGGCGCAGTCTGCGGCAGTGGCAATTAGAAGACGGCGACACTTACGCCGCCGGATTGCCCGCGCTATTAGAAGAACACCCGCATGTGTGGTTCATGCACTGGTCGCAGGACCGCAGCGGATTCGACGCCCTCGCCGCCACCGGACACACACAGACCGCCGTCATGACCGAGGATTGGCTGGGCAACGACCTGAACGTCTACCGCTTCGACGTGGTTCCGCCGCGAAGTGACGCCCTCACCGCCTTTGAAAACGGCATGGTCCTGCGTGACGCGGCGATTGTGCCGGATGATCTGCGCGTCGATCTATGGTGGTCGGCGGACTCATCGCCAGACAACGACTACACCGTATCGGCGCGGCTGCTGGATGCTTCGGGGCGATTGGTCGCACAGATGGATTCCGGCCCCTTCAACGGCGAACGTCCTACGTCCACATGGGGCGCGGGCGACGTGGTTTACGATCCGCGTGTAATGACGCTCGCGGCAGGCGTTGACGCGCTATCCCCCGGCGAATACACGGTGTCGGTGCTGGTCTATCGCTTTGACGGCGCGGGTATCACCAATGTGCTGACACTCGACGGCGCGGAAACGGTCACGGTCGGTACGCTGACGGTGGAGTAAATGTGCAGCAGCGCAGCAGTGCAGCACATTCATGCTATGATGCATGTGAATGAGTCTACGGAGCGAAACCATGGTCACGATTCACGTTACCGGTAGATTGACCCCCGACGGCAAGGTCGATGTCGATTGGCCCGACGATCTGCCGAAAGGCCGCGTCGAAGTTGTCATTGAGTTGGACATCCCCGAACACGATGAAGTCGTTTTGCCTTCCAAAACGGGCAAGAGCGTAGGTGAAATCCTCGCGTCGGGTTCGGTCGGTGCGGGTGCGGAATTCGTGCCCGAAGAACCCGATTACAGCAAAGA
>DAOTXA010000255.1:0-4343 GCA_034435595.1 Anaerolineae bacterium
GGGGGGCAAAGCCACCACGCACTTCGCAAACGGTTTCTCAGTCCGCACCTTCAGGCACAGCAGATGGTTCTGGCTGATGATCAGGAAGTTCGCCCGGTCGTGGCGTAATCCGCTGGAGCGCGAAAACGAGCAGGGCTGCCATCGCTACCCCACCAATCATGAACGGTGCGCCGACGCCGAACAACTGGATCAATACACCATTGACGATGGGCATCAGGGCATTGGCGGCGCTAATCAAGGCCATGCTGACGCCAAGCATCACACCGACCTCTTCCGGCTCAACTCGCCGCGTAATCAGGCTGTTGATGCTGGGGCGAATCAGTGCGCCGCCGATGCTGGTCGGAATCACCGCGATGACCAGCCAGATGACACCCAGCCAGCCGGTATTGCTGCCATCTGGCACATCAACCTCAATTTGTACGATTTCAGTGCTGCCATTGCGTTCGAGGTCTGCCAGTAGTGCTTCGCGGTCGTACCCGGCGCGGGCTTGCTCCGGCGTCAACGAGATGAGTAGCATACCTGCCGCCATCAGACCGAGTGCGCCATAAATGAGACGGTGTTCGCCAAATTTGCGGCTCCAATCTCCAATGTACTTGGCCTGAATAATGACGACGATTACGCCGATGAGCAGAAAGAGCGGTGTGTTTTCGCTGGCATTAAGTCCGAGTCGGCTCAGGTCAAACAGAGGTAGAAATTGCTCGAATGTGGCGAAGATAAAGTGCTGGAAGAACATCAGCATCAACAATGCGCCTACCAGCGGGTTGCGCAGCCCACGAGCGATATTGCTGAATTGCGCAAAGATGAATCCACGCCGGGGGTGGTCGGATTTTATGCCTTCTTCACGCGCTTTTCGCACATCCTCGGTTAGCGTTTCCTCGAACCAGAACATGGTCAGCAGAATGGACACCAGCGAGAATCCCGCCGCGATAAAGGCCGGGACCGCGTAGTTATTGTCAGTGAGCGCGAGGGCGATGCCGCCGATGGCCGGCCCCATGGTGAAACCGAGGCCGAATGCCGCGCCGATAAGTCCGAGTCCGGCGGTGCGGGTTTTCTCAGTCGTGCTATCTGCAATCGCTGCCTGCGCCGCGACGATGTTACCGCCGGAAAGACCGTCAATAAGACGGGCGATGAACAACAGGCCCATCGTGTTGGCGAAACCCATCAGGATGAACCCGAAGAAGGTTCCGAACTGGCTAATGACGAGGACGGGTTTACGCCCAAAGCGGTCAGAGAGTCCGCCGAGCAGCGGTCCGCCGAATAACTGCATGACCGGATAGGCTGCCATCAACAGGCCGATCATCAGCGGCGATGCGCCGAACGAGGCCGCATAGTGCGTCAACGCGGGCAGGATGATCGTCAGTCCCATCAGATCGACCAGCACGATCATGAAGATGGGTAGTATGCGCTTGAAGTCAAGCTTCTCTTCTTGTTCCGTGGACGGCGTGATTGCGTCATGCGCGCTCATACGGAATCCCCCTGAAATATCTTAATGAATCTTATAGCAATCTGTGACGGATTGTGCTACGTGCGCCACTCTTTATCAAGAATAGCGCCCAGTTGAAATTACGCAACCTGACGATAAAGCCAAATCGAGGTGACAACCGGCACTTATAATTGTCTATTGTATTCGTTTAAGGAGTTTGAGGATTTGCGGCCCGTAGGTCTTGACGCGCCAGGGTCCGAAACCGGGAATCTGGGCGATTTCTTCCAGTGTGCGCGGCTTACGCTTCGCCACCTGCCACAGCGTATGTTTGGAGAGGATCACGTCCGATTCTACCCCACGGGCGGCGGCGACACCCTTGCGCCATTGGTGCAGCATCGCATAACGATCTGCAATGCGTGGCGAAGGCGCTTTATGCCGTGGCGGACGCGGCAAGCGGGGGGCGTTGCGTGCTCGTTTGACGGCATCAATGATCTCACCGCTGTAGCGCCTGATCTGGCGTGGCGTAATATCAGAAATTCGTTCCATGTCCATACGGTGGCGTGGTTTGATCCGCGACAGTTCCAGCAATGCTTTGTTCGACAGCACCTTGTACACAGGTTCGTCCAGTGTGCGGGCGATGTCCTCGCGCATCTGGTACAACTCGCGCAGGATACGCATCTCGCTGCGCTTGAGGCGGGCAGGCATCCCGATGCCCCAGTAGCCTTCAGGATCATAGTCGGAACCTGACATCGGTACCACATCGCACAATTCTCTGAACGCTTCCTCGGCTTCTTCCGTATGTCCCTCGCGTTCCAGCCGTTGTTTGAAGATATCGCGCAGCGCAGGCAGATAATGTGAGTCCATTTGCGCGTAGTGCAGAGATTCCGGCATAAGCGGGCGCTCTCCCCAGTTGTCGCGCTGGTGCCTCTTATTCTGATAGACGCCGATCTCATCTTCCAGCAGGTGATTCAAGCCGACGCGGGCCACGCCACAGATGCGGGCCGCCAATGCTGTGTCGAAGACGGTAGCAAAGGTGAAGCCAAAATCGCGCTTGAGAATGGCAACATCCTGATCGGCGGCGTGGAAGACCTTCTCAACTTCCGGCGAAGCCATGACCGGGGCCAGCACATCGAAGACGCTCAAATCGTCAAAGGCCAGTGGATCAACGATGAAGTCTTCATCTCGTGTTGATATTTGAAGCAAACACACCCGCCCCTGATAGGCGTATAGGCTGTTGGATTCAGTGTCGATGCCCAGCAGCGATTCGGTCAGCCATGCCTCGGCACAGCGTTTGAGAGAATCCGGCGCGGTAATCATGGTCGCGGGCGGAATATTGTTCTGCGACATAAACAGCAGACTCGCTTCTTCAAATGTAAACTACAAATGTAAACCACAAAAAATTCAAAATCTGGCTCAAGCGTGAAAAGTGTGATGCGTAGAGGCGTAGCACGTTGCGCCCACTTAACGAAATGCCTGATTCACACGTTCTGTAGCTGAGCCTTGCCAGGATTTACCCTGGTAAATTCCTGGCCTTTATTCAGGTGTGCTCCGTATTCCAGGCAATTACAGCCACCCCTGGCGGCGAAAGTACACCAGCAGCAGAATCGCCATGCCCACCATCGACAGCGCGATGATCCCAAAGGCATTGGGGTCGTTGTCGAAGGGCAAATTGACGTTCATGCCGTAAATGCTGGAAATCAGGGTCAGTGGCAGCATAATGACCGATATCACGGTCAGGATGCGCATAACCTCGTTGATGCGATGGCTGGCGAGGGTATCGGCGGTTTCGGCAAGTCCCCCCATAATCTCTGCATCCTCGTCGATGATGTCACGCGCCTTGTAGATATGGTCCACAATGTCGCCGAAATATTCTTCGAGGTCTTCATGTAAAATCGGATGGTCAGTGTTTTCCAAACTTTCTAACACCGGAACTTGCTGGCGGATGATGCGGCGCAGGGCGATGATGTCGCGTCGGATGAGTGCGATCTCCTGAATTACCTTGCGCGGGTTGGCGGTGAAAATCTCTTCTTCAATGGTGCGGATGTTCACATCCACCTTACGCAAAATCGGCAGGATATAATCGACCAGGCGGTCGATAATTACGTAGAAGGCGTGGTTGGCCCCCTGCCCAAGCAGGCTTTCGCGCTCGTCCTCGTCCTCTTCAACGGCCTCGCGCAGACGCAGCAGCGGCTTTAGAGATCCATCATGGGCGGTGACTACATACCCGCGCCCCATGATAATATTGACCTCACGCGGGCGTGTCAGGCGCAAGGCTTTATCCCACAGCGGAAAATGCAGCACGACGAACAGGTAAAATTCGTCCACATCCAGCTTGGGACGTTCAATCGAACTGCGCAAGTCTTCTAAATTCAAAGGGTGGACGTAAGGATAGCTCCGGCTCAATACATCAACATCCGCCGGGCTGGGGTCCACCATGTCGTACCAGGTGACTCGTCCATATGTCGTGGTATAGGTCGTCATGCCCCTCATTATGGCGCAAAAACGCCAATTTCGACAGGGATTAGACGCGAGTCGAGCGCATACGGGGCGAGATCATCCGGCGACCGGGTACTCGCGCAGCATCAACATATCCTCGTCGATTGGTGTGCCGTCAGCCGTGAGGGCGGGTAGGCGGATACCGTCGCCTGCGCCGTACATCACCACGCCAAGTCGATAAGTTCCCGGCGGGGCGGTTTCTGGCAGGGTGAGTGTGTATGCGTCTCGAACGAGCACCCCGGCAGGCCAGCGCGTCGTCGGGAACTGCCACGCGCCCGGTTCCGCGTCAATCTGCGCCCACAGTGGACCGCCTGTCACCGGGTTGAACGCATCGCCAAGCAAAAACACCGATACCTTGTAGCGCCTATCGATGACGGAATCGGTCTGCCAGAATAAGGTCACATCAAGCGATTCGCCGGGGGAT
>DAOTXA010000256.1:0-10804 GCA_034435595.1 Anaerolineae bacterium
CTCAAATCTGACGCCAGATACAGCGCCGTTTTGCCGACATCCTCCTGTGTCACGCGACGGCGCAGCGGGGACGTTTGCTCGCTATATTTGAGGAATGTGCGCAGTCCCGGCACGCCCGCCGCCGACAGCGTTTTGATTGGTCCGGCGCTGATGGCGTTGACGCGAATCCCCTGCGGACCGAGATCAGCCGCCAGATAGCGCATGGTCGTCTCTAGCGCGGCCTTCGCCACCGCCATGACATGATAGGTTGGCATCACTTTCTCAGCGGCGTAGTACGTCATTGTCATGATGCTGCCGCCCTCGCTCATGAGTGGTGCGGCGCGTTTGGAGAGGGCGATCAGGCTAAACGCACTAATATCCATCGCCAGCTTAAAGCCTTCACGCGAAATATCGGTGAATTTGCCGCCGAGGTCGTCCTTTTGCGCAAAGGCGACACTATGCACCAGCACGTCGATTTTGCCGAAGCGCTCCTCGACTTTGGCGAACAGCGCGTCGATCTCGTCGTCTTTGGTCACGTCGCAGGGTTCCACGAAATCACAGCCGATTTCTTCTGCCAGCGGGAATACACGCTTTTGCATGATCTCGCCCACATAGCTGAGGGCAATCGTCGCGCCCTCTGCGTGCAGCGCCTTCGTGATCCCCCACGCGATCGAATTCTTGTTCGCCAGCCCGAATATCAGGGCGACTTTTCCGTCTAGCAGGCCCATTGATTTGCTCCCATTTGTGGTAAGAGGTCTTTATTGCTCACTATAGCGGATTAAACGTAAGTGCATCGGCGCTGAATCCGCAAAGTGATTGGTTGCTGACGCTAAAGTTATGTGTTACGCCAGAAAAGAACTGTGTTGTATCAAATCGCACACAACTAAGAACCAACGACTTAGCAAACAAATCTAACACGGGCTTAGGCCGCCCGCTACGGTATAATCACGGTCTGTTTGTGATGAACGCCGACAATGAAAAGGTGACTTATGTCTAATGACGATCAGATTCGCGTGGTGGTGGCGATGGATTTTTCCGACGAGATTATGGCGCAACTGCGCGATATCTCGCCGCGCCTGCACGTAGAACGCCACTTCCCTGATGTGCCGGATGCGGTATGGGCGGAAACCGAAGTCCTCTATACTGTGCGCAACTTCCCGCGCCCGGAAGCCGTGCCGCGCCTGCGCTGGATTCAGGCTCACTTCGCCGGGATCGGCAGCGCATCCAGCCAGCCGATTTTCCAGGCCGAGGATGTCGAAATTACCAGCGGCAGCGGTGTTCATTCTGTCCAGATGTCGGAATACACGCTGGCGATGATGCTGGCCTTTCACTATAAGCTGCCGCGCATGTTTGCCGACAAGAACAAAGCCGTCTGGCCTGAAAAGCAGTATCAGATCTATCGTCCGCACAGCCTGCGCGGACTGACACTTGGTATCGTTGGCTATGGGACGATCGGGCGCGAACTGGCACGCATGGTAAATGCGCTGGGCATGACTGTATTGGCGACCAAGCGTGACCTCAAACACACTGAGGAAGTGGACGAATATCGCATTGAAGGAACCGGCGACCCAACCGGCGAAATTCCCGAACGCATCTATCCGCCAGAAGCGGTGGCGACGATGGCCCGCGACTGTGATTTTCTGGTCGTCATCGCGCCATTAACCGACGAAACCCGCCACATGATTAACGAGGATGTGTTTGAGGCGATGCCAGAACACGCGATTCTGGTCAACATCGCACGCGGGGCCGTGGTGGACGAGGCGGCGCTCATCAACGCCCTGGCAGCCGAGAAGATCGGCGGTGCGGCCCTGGATGTATTTGAAGAGGAGCCGCTTCCTAAAGGTAGCCCGCTGTGGAACCTCGACAACGTCATCATCAGCCCGCATGTTTCTGGCAATACGGTTAACTATCACCAGAAAGCGGCGGACGTGTTCAAAGCCAATCTACAGCGCTATCTGGAAAATAAGCCACTGTTGAATCGCTACAAGCGCGATGCAGGGTATTGAACTATCGCTACAAGACTTTCGCTTTGTTTCTCACGGGCGCGAAGAATCGCGCCCTTACACTGCGTTTTGCATGTTTGCAGGGGCGGCGTTCTTGCCGCCCGCAGGGAAAAACAGTACAACACGTATTGTGAGAAACATCTCAAGCGAAAGTCCTGTCAAATAGCTTCTAAAAGCCAGGGATCAACGGCTACACCCGCACATACCACGCTACGCCACGTGGATTGAGTGTGACCGTCACCGTAGCGCCGAATGCCTCGATGGGCGGGTGCGTTTCCAGCGCGTCGGTGTAGCGCCCCTGCTCGCTGTCAGGGACTTTGAGCGAGACTGTGACCGGCTCGTCGCTGGCATTAAAGCCGACGAATACGACACGATGACCGCTTCTTCGGGCGAAGATATAGACGCGGTTGGCGTCATCCACGCGGACCGTGTCTACGTCGCCATGACGCAGGGCCTGTGAGGTCTTGCGAAACTGCATCGCCCGCTTGATGAAGGCCCTGATCTCGCCATCGACGTTGCCCCACGGGAAGGGGCGGCGACCGTCCTCGGCGTTCTCGCCTTCAAGGGCGGTTTCGCTTCCGTAATACAAAGACGGTGCGCCCACATAGCCGAACAGAAAGCCGATCATCTGCTTGTAACGATCACGATCTCCGCCACAGGCTGTTAGCGCACGACTCGTATCATGCGAGTCAATCAGGTTCATCTGCGACTTGAGCGCCGGGGGCGGCGTGTCTCGAATCCACATATTGAGGCGGTCATCAAGTTCGGTCGGCGTCAGATTGTCCGTTGCCAGAAATCCACGCACCGCCCATGTAAAGCGATAGTTCATGGTCGCGTTGAAGGCATCGCCCAACAGATAGTGCGTGGCGTCGGACCATTCTTCGCTGACAGTGTAGGCGTCGGGATTGGTCGCGTCTACCCGGTCGCGGAAGCGCCGCCAGAACTCGTCCGTGTTGTCAAAGGGGACATCTGCCCGCCAACCGTCGATGCCCTTTTGCAGCCAGTATTCTGTCACCCCGCCAGGACCGTTGAAATAGCGCTGCATCTCCGGCGTTTCTACGAATTCGGGCATAAAGCCGAGTCCGAACCAGCCCTCGTATTTATCCGGCCATTCCTCAAAGCGGAACCATGAATAATACGGCGATTCCTTCGAGGCTCGCGCACCGCCATGCTGACCGGTGTAATCAAAGTAGATGCTATCTGACGAGCAGTGATTGAACACCGCGTCCAGCATCACGCGGATGTCGCGTTTGTGTGCCTCTTCGATCAGCATCTCGAAATCTGCCAGCGTGCCCAGCATGGGGTCGATCTTCATGAAGTCAATCGCCTCATAGCGGTGGTTGGACGCCGCCTCAAAGATCGGGTTGAAGTAGATGCAATCCACGCCGAGGTCTTGCAGATAGTCCAGGCGCTCGATGACGCCTTTGAGGTCACCACCGTAGAAATCGCGTCCGAGGGGTGGCAGTTCGGGGGATTCGTTCCACGCCTTAAACACGGATTCGTGCCCGTAGACGCCGCGCAGATGATTTTTCGCTGATTCGACGCTTTGCGCACGGGCGAAGCGGTCGGGGAAAATCTGGTACATGGTCATCCCCTGCGTCCAGTCGGCGGGCATCCGGCCCGGGTCATAGACGGCGATTTTATACGGTAGCTCTTCCCACTCACCGTAAACGGGCTGGCTGCCGTTGTCCTTGCTCTCAACCTGACGCCGCTCTTTGACTTCCTGCCAGTCAATGACCAACATATATGTGAGAATCGTCGGCTTAACGGGCATCCGAATCGTCGCCCTGTACGTGTTTTCTCGCTCCGCGTGGGGCGTCATCATCACCCGCCACGTTTCGCCATGACGGGTATCGGTCAGCACGATTTCCGGCGTGGATGGGCAGTCTTCCACCTGAAGCGTCACCTCGCCGTCGATAGGCTGCGCACTTGGCGGCAGATGAAACGGTCCATCGGGACGCAGTCGGCGGGCGGCGCGTTTGCTTACACTCATGGAGCATTACTCCTCAGTTTAGCGTTGCGTATCTGTCGATAGTGCCACACCAGGGCGGTCAGCGCAACGGATCAAGCGCCGGTGTCGTTCCTTACCTTCGATGATTTTCTTCTTTCCTTCGTATCTTCGTGGTTCAGATTTTTGTGTGTCCCGTGTCTTGCATCCGTTCGACGCAACCCGTATGATGGTGGCGAACATCCGTCTGACAAGGACTCACACTTATGGCTCATCCACTGGACGACCCGCGCATCACGTCCCAGTTGTTCTACCCGCGCCGCGCCATGCCGGGGAACAGTCGCGTTCCCAATGCAAAAGACGGCACGTTCGCCGTCGATGACACGATCAAACTTGGCTATCGCCTGTTTATCCCGCCTAAAGACCCGGCGGTCGTACTGCTCTATTTTCATGGCAACGGCGAAGTCGCGCCCGACTATGACGGCATCGCGCCGCTGTATTTCGAGATCGGGGCGGCGGTGCTGGTCGTGGATTATCGCGGGTACGGGTGGAGTACGGGCACGCCGCTAACGTCCACGCTGCTGACCGATGGTGACGCGGTCATGGCGGGATTACCCGCACTGCTGGCGGATCACGCCCTCGCCGACAAGCCATTGTTTATTATGGGGCGCTCGCTTGGTTCCGCCCCGGCGATTTATCTGGCGGCGAACTATGGCGATCGTCTGGCGGGCCTGGTGGTGGAAAGCGGCTTTGCGGATACTCCCTCGCTGTTCAAGCGCCTCGGTATCCCGGTCGATCTGTCGAACATGGGTGATTTACCCGTCGGTAATGTGACGCGCATGGCAGAGGTGAAGGTTCCGGTACTGGTCATTCACGGCGAGAATGATGTACTGTTACCGGTGGATAACGGACGCGCCCTCTACGAAGCGGCGACTGTCGGGGATAAGACGTTGCTCACCATCCCCGGCGCGGGGCACAATGACATTCTATTTACGGGGATGGCAGCCTATATGAACGAACTGGTTAAGCTGTTTGCAAAGGCGATCCCATGAGCGAGGGGCCGAAGGTCGAAATCAAGCAGCAGAAGCGCAAATCGCTGGCGATGCGCGTTAAACCAGATGGCTCGATTATCGTGTCGATTCCACACTGGGTCAAGCCAACGCATCCAGAGGTGAAGAAGTTTATCAAGCAGGGACTCGCCAAGCTGGAAACGCACATTCCCGACGAACAGCCGGAACCCATCCACGATGCGGCGACTGTGCGGCGGCGCGTGCGACTGTGGGCGCGGCGCATGGACCTGCACCCGAAGCGCATCACTTTGCGTGAGATGACGCGCAAATGGGGGTCGTGCTCGTCCAACGGCAATATCACACTCAATACGGCTTTGTTTTACGTGCCCGATTACCTGCTGGACTATTTGATCGTCCACGAATTGGCCCATATGAAGCACTTCGATCACGGGCCGGATTTCTG
This sequence comes from Anaerolineae bacterium, assembly GCA_034435595.1. Taxonomy (GTDB): domain Bacteria; phylum Chloroflexota; class Anaerolineae; order Aggregatilineales; family Phototrophicaceae; genus JAVJSU01. The sequence continues at coordinate 5,404 of DAOTXA010000256.1, forward strand.
GGCGCTGGTCGGTGACTATGTGCCAGAGTACCGTGAATACGAGCGTGAGTTGAACACGTACCGGGTATAATGGCGTCAGGTGGAGATAGGGTGGTAATCTATGAATCCTGATTTAGCAATATCATCAGATCAATTAGACGACATCTGCCAGCGTTGGAAAATTCAGCGTTTAGCACTATTTGGTTCTATCCTTCATGGAACCGAACACGCGAACAGTGATGTTGATTTGCTGGTCGATTTTGCGCCGGATGCTGACTGGTCGTTACTCGATTTCATTGCATTACAGCAGGAGTTAACCACCCTGTTAGGTCGCCCGGTTGATCTGGTAGAGCGTGCTGCAATCGAATCAGGCAAAGTAAACACACGCCGCGATACGATCCTCAACACCGCACAGGATATCTATGTCGCGTGACCGGCAATATGTGCAGGACATCATCGACTCTGCACTACAAATCGCGCAATATCTCGATGGCTTGACCTTCGAGCAATTCGAGCAAGATACGCTGCGGCAAGATGCTGTACTGCGCCGTCTGGAAATCATAGGCGAGGCGGTCAAGCGTCTATCCACCGAATTCCGAGACAAACACCCGCAAATTCCCTGGAAACTCATGGCAGGGATGCGCGATGTCCTAATTCACGACTACGATAAAGTTATCATACGTCGCATCTGGAACACCGCAAACAACGATTTACCCGATCTTGTAACACAGTTACAGGCCATTTTGGACGAATAAAACAACAATGGCACAGAGTAGAGCCTTAACCAATCTCGGCATATTGCGTGCGGCGGCGGTCGTGCTGGTGGGGTTCCTCGCCAGTGGCGTCCTCGGCGTGGTGCGAACGGCTGTCTTTTCCGCCACATTTGGCGCAAGCGCGGAACTCGACGCATTTTACAGTGCACAGCAAATTCCCGAACTGCTGTTTACGCTGGTGGCGGGGGGGGCGCTGGGATCAGCGTTTATCCCGGTGTTCTCGCGCTTTCTCACCGCTGAGGACGACGACGGCGCGTGGAAACTGGCGAGTGCGGTTATGACGCTATCGGCAGGCGCGGCGACCGTCCTCGCGCTGCTGCTGGCCCTGACCGCACCTGTACTGGTTCCCGCTTTGCTGGTTCCCGGCGCGACCGCCCCCGAACAGGCGGTGACGACTTCGCTCACACAAATCATGCTGGTGACAACGGTTATCTTTGCGGTGTCGGGGTTGCTGATGGGCATCCTCAACGCGCACCAGTCGTTTTTGCTGCCCGCGCTGGCCCTCAGCGTCTATAACATCGGGCTGATTGTGGGCGCACTGGTCTTTGCGCCGATGCTCCCCCGCGCTGACGCACTTTTACTGACCAACACCTTCGCCGCGTTCGCAGATGGTTCGCTGATGGTCAACGCGCCGCTATGGTGGACGACCGAGATCAATAAGGGCAGCGTCTACGGATTGGCGCTTGGCGCGGTGTTGGGCGCGAGCCTGCATTTGCTGGTGCAGTTGCCCGGATTGTCCCGTGTGGGTGCGAAGCTGCGTGTATTGTTCGCCCCGCGTATCGAAGGCGTGCGCGAGGTGCTATCGTTGATGGGTCCGCGTGTGCTGGGATTGGCGGTCGTGCGCATTAACTTCATCGTCAATGTGGCCTTCGCATCGGCGATGATCGACGGCAGCCTGACCGCCCTCAATACGGCGTGGTTTTTGACCTATTTCACACTTGGCATCATCGCGCAGAGCATCGGAACTGCTGTGTTCCCTACCCTGAGCGCACTCGCCGCTGATAGCGATTTCGCTGGATACCGTGACCGGCTGGCGAATGCGATGCGCGGCGTGCTGTTCCTCGCGTTCCCGGCGACGGTCGGCCTGATGGTCCTCGGCGGGCCGGTGGTCGCGGTCGCTTTCCAACGCGGAGAATGGACCACCATTGACACGCAGGCGACGGCGTGGGCGCTGGCATTCTATGCGTTTGGCATCGCCGGACACAGCTTGCTCGAACTGCTGGCGCGGGCTTTCTACGCCCTCAGCGATACGTGGACGCCGGTAAAAATCGGTGTGGCGGCGATGATCTCCAATATCGTGTTGAGCATCGTATTTATACAGTTTGTAGGCGATCCCGGAGACTTGACACGCGGTCCCTTCGCCGGACTCGCACTCGCCAACAGCCTGACGACGCTCATCGAAGCGGTGGTATTGTGGTGGCTGTTGCACAGGCGAGTCGGCGGCGTCAACAGCCGCTTCGTGCTGAATGGGGCGTCCCGCGCCTTGATCGCGGCAGTAGGCATGGGAATTCTGGTATGGGGCGTCCACACCGCGCTGGACGATATGCACGTCATGCTATCCACCGGGGCCGCCATCGGTGCGGGGCTGGTCAGCTTCTTCGGGCTGGCGCTCGTCCTCGGCATCGAAGAAGCGCGGACGGTTCCCCGTATGCTGCTGCGCCGGGGGTAAGAGTGGTTTAAGCGCGAAGAAAGAGGTACAGCACCTTGCAGGGGCGGCATTTTTGCCACCTGTGATGGTCTAATCCAACCACCACGTTTTTCTGAGGGCTTACCAGGGCAGAACTACGCGAAGGATTTTCTTCTCGTACTTCGTGTCTTCATGGTTCAACAGATTTTTCGCTAATCTCCCTTTCCCTACGCGGAACCCGCCATCAGTGCTAAAATTCCTCCTACATTGTCGTGCTGATAGTGATTGAACCTGATGGACTTTCTAACCTTTCCCTTTATCATCTCCGTGATTAGCAGCACCGTGACGGGTATATTTGCGTTTATCGTACTGCGCCGTTACTGGCAGAAGCGCCGCCCGCATCTGCGTGCGTGGGGCATCGGCCTGACCATGTATTTCCTCGGCACACTCAGCCAGGTGATTCTGGCGATCACGTGGAGTCCCTTCTTCTTTGCGCTGTGGTACTGGACCGGCGCGTTGATGGTCGCCGCGTGGCTCGGTCAGGGGACCACCTACCTGCTGCTGCGACGGGGCAGCGCCGCCCGCAATCTGGAAATGGCGTTGTGGCTGGTCGCTGTCATGACCCTGCCCTGGACGCTTTTTTACACGGAAATGGACGCCAGCGCGTGGTTTGTCGGCGCGGATATGACGCAAATCTACAAGCAGATTATGGGCGAGGAAGTGCGCGGAACCGTCCGCTTCTTCTCCCCGATTATGAACACGTGGGGGACTGTCGCCCTTGTTGGCGGTGCGCTGTGGTCGGCGCGACTGTTCCGCCTCAAGCGCATCATGCGCAACCGGATGATCGGCAACTGGTACATCGCCGCTGGCGGATTGCTGCCCGCGCTCGGTGGGCTGTTTATCCGGCTCGGTGACCCGTCTTTCAAGTACTTCGGTGAGATGGCAGGCGCGATCCTGATTTTTATCGGCTTCCTGATTGCGACCAACGTCCCTGACGATGTGCGCCAGCAGCAAAGCGACCGCGCCGACCGTCTGGCGGAACGCACAGGCGCGAACGCAGAATCCGCCGGGGATTAACCTATGACCGATACAACCCAAAACACCGAAACGCCCGCGCCGACGCTGCGCGAGCGATATGCCGCCCAACCCGCGACCTTCCGCTATGGCATGATGCTATTCGGCGCGTTCCTGATAGTGGTGGCGGGGGCGCTGCTCGTTCAGCCGGATGCCCGGTATGCCGTCATGCAGGAAATCCACTACTGGATTAGCCGCGTAGGACTCGGTGTGGCGACGATCATGCTTGGCGTCGCCATCTATATCGGCCTCATCAAACACGGCGACGTGACGCCCTGGTTTCGTGGCATCACCTACACTATTTTTGCGTTTATGCTGGTGCAGGGATTACTCGGCGGCGTGATGTGGCTGATGGGCGGGCGTCCCGGCGAGGAAGTCCACCTGATTTACGGCTACGGTGTTGTGCTGTCGCTGCCCTTCTTCATCTTCGTGGAAGTGACCGCGAAAAAGCGCCCTGCGATGGGCAGTTACATCTGGGGGTTTTTGATGCTGGCGGCGATTATCGTGCGCACCATCACCACCGGACCCGTAGGATAGCCTGTCGAACCCGACGCTTGGCTGACGCACGCGTACCGCATCCCCCGCGCTCACGTTTTCTGGCGCATGAATTGGCATAGAATGGGTGTAGAAGCCTGTTCAAACCACTCAGGGGATGCCCCATATGCGCCGATTGACTCTTATGCTCGTATGCGTTCTATTTGCCGCCAGCGCGTGCAATCTCTCATCCGCGCCGGATGATGCACCCGTCGAACCGGGCGAGGAAGCGCTTGCAGAGTCAACCCTGCCGTCCGATGAATCAATGCCAACCACTGAATCAACTGTCCCGCCGACTCGCACCCCGTTCCCGGCACAGGGCGTACCGACGACCTTCCCGCCAACCCAACTTCCCGCACCGAATCGTGCGGATGCCGCTACTGTGGGTGGTACAGGCGGTAACACTGGTATAACACTCGGAGCGCCCAACCTGGCGCAGGTCGCCCCCGGCACGCAGACCTACGCCCTCAGCATCAGCGGCAATATCAACGGCAGCGCACTCACTCTGCTTGATACCCCCACCGACTACTTCGCGCAAAACCCGGCACAGACGAATCGCTACGTAGTCGTCGGGCGCAACGGTGATCTGTACCTGACTGAACCGAACAGCGCCAATGCCAGCCGCATCCAGCAGGGACCGTATACCCAGTTTGACGCGCAATCCCGCGAGACGAACAACAGCCCCGCGACGTTTGCCGTGTGGTCGCCGGATGGTCGCTATGTTGCCTTCATCGTCGCCGGGGAAAAGCAGCCCGCCGATGGTGTATGGTTCTTTGCCCCCGGTGAATTCGCGCCGATTCAGTTGATCGTAGATTGTCCGTTTGACGGTTTTGTCGGCTGTAATATCGTGCGACCGTCACCGGTGGATAATCTGCGCCTGTGGACGAGCGAATCTGTCCACTGGTCGGCGGATAGCGGCACACTGCTGATCAACGCGAACCTGCCGTCAGAGAATCGCGGCGGACTCATCGTGCGGACGGTCACGCGTGAAGAACGCATCCGCGACGAGCGCCCACCGGTCCTGTTTTACGATCATGGCACATGGGGTGTAAACGGTCAGATCGTTGCCAGTGGGCGCAACCCCGAAGGTCGCTACGTGGTCGATACAATTGACACCAGCGGCAATCTGATCTCGCGGGTCGTGGACGGAACGGCACAAAATCTGTGGGTCGGTTTCGCAGTCGAACGCTCCGCAGGCGAATTCTACATGCTCGGACGCGCTGGCGGACCGGACGGCGCGGTCGCCCTGTATGACGCCACTGGAACCGCACTCACCGGGTTGATTGGCGATGCGTTCCCGTCTCGCGTGCGCTGGAGTCCTGATAAATCCGCTGTACTGATCGAGGCGGGTGGACGTGCCTTTGTCGCGGGGATTGACGGTCAAGTTACCGAAATCACCGCGCAGACGCTCGGC
>DAOTXA010000257.1:0-8649 GCA_034435595.1 Anaerolineae bacterium
TTTCCGCGACTTCATCATATGACATTTCCGCGATCATGAGTGCTTCAGGATACTCACGTGGGTCTGTCGTCATCATGCCGTCAACGCCAGCCCAAATCCAGACTTCATCCGCATTAGCGCATACTGCAAGCAGTGATGCGGTATAATCACTGCCACCGCGTCCGAGTGTGGTCGGCTTTCCGCTGATTGTTCCGCCGATGAAACCCGTAACGACGGGGACGATGTCTCGTTCCAACATCGGTAGCAGGGTGGCCTCGACACGTGTTTGCGTCATCTCCATATCGGGTGATGCACGTCCGACGGTGTCGTTGGTGACGATAATGCCTTCGCTATCTATAGCAACTCCGCGTAGGCTATTCTGCCGCAACAAAGCGGCGATGATACGCGCTGACAGACGCTCGCCTACTCCGATGACAGCAGCGGTTTTATCGGGCAAACGATCTTCGGTTTCGGTATCAGCCATTGTTTGACAGACATCAAGCATATCGAACAATAGTTGGTCGATATCGGCTTGTAGAGAGTTACGCTCGTCGGCACCTAGCGGGAGTTGGTCAATTAGCGCGAGATGACGGGTGCGAATAGTTGCCGCAATGCGTCGGTAGCCGCGACGATTGCTCAATTCGGCAAGACGAGCAGCTTCAATCAAGGCATCGGTAACGCCTTCAAGGGCTGCGACCACAATGATAAGTCGATCCCACTTCTCATGTTCGTGAAGTACGATGCTGACGACTTGTGTGAGTGCAGTTGTCGTGCCGACAGATGCTCCGCCGAATTTCATGACTAAGGTTTTCACGATGACCCCGTCATCACATACAGCAAGCGCGAGACTTCTACTCGTGCCTGAATTGGATAAAGATGAGGAACTTGGTCAGCCTAGCACCCGACCCCTCTTTTGTCAATATCATTGCAAAGTGGCTGTTTCACTCCTATTATACAAGTCTAGATGAGTATTATTGCTCTTTGAATGAGGTTCACAATGACTGTTACCAACGACGAACAGCAGCAACTGATGGTTGCAGGCGTTCGCTTTACCAAAGTCGGCAAGCTGTATCATTTCAGCTTCGGAGATTTTCCTGACTTGCAGGCAGGCGACTATGTAATCGTAGAAACGATGCGTGGGCGTCAATTGGGGCAGGTGATGGGATTCACCCAGGCTGACCCGAATAAGCGCGATTACCGTCCGATTATGCGCCCGGCGACGCCGCGTGATTTGGTATTGCATCAGAAATGGCAGGAGAAGGAACCCGCGGCGCTCACCTATTGTCAGGAGCGTGCGGACGAGATTGGTCAGTACAGAGAGGTAAAGTTTGTCGCCGCTCAGTACAATTATGATGGTTCTGTGTTAACTTTTCTGTTTAGTGCAGAGCAAAAGGTCAATGTTGGGCGGTTGCATAGCGACCTACGCAGACACTTCGATGCACAAATTGAAATGCGTCAAATTGGACCCCGTGATGTGGCGAAGATCCTTGGTGGATATGGAGCTTGCGGTGAACTGCGTTGTTGCAGTACGTTCCTCACTGACTTCAGCCCGATTTCGATCAAAATGGCAAAGGCGCAGGGTATTTCGCTGAATCCCTCAGAGATTACCGGCATGTGCGGGCGTTTGCGCTGCTGCCTGGTTTATGAATACGAACAGTATGTAGAGGCGCGGAAGCACCTACCGCGCAAAAACAAGCGAATTGGAACGCCACTTGGCCAGGGCAAAGTGATTGATGTGCATCCTCTGGCAGATTCCGTCACAGTATATATTGAAGACGAAGGTCGTCGGACGTTTACACGCGAGGAATTGATCCCGCTAGAGGAATTGGAAGCGCTTAAAAAGAAGGCAGAGCAGCCGTGTGATAAGCATGGAGATGAGCCATGCGATTGTGGTAAAAAACCGGGTGAGCGCAATCAGGATAAGACGACGAAAAAATAGCGTGTTCGAATTTTGGGCGCGACTTTCACGACGTAGAATGGATCGAAACGGGAGCAGATAACAGACATTATGGAACAAGAGTCACAAGATGATGGACAGGTTCGGCGGGTGATGGGCGTCTTCGCTCATCCCGATGATCCTGAATTTTTTAGCGGGGCGACCTTTGCACGGTGGGCTTTTGAAGGCGCAGAGATTACATTCGTGGTGGCGACGAGCGGTGACAAAGGCAGTGATGACCCTGAGATGACCCATGCTCGCCTGACGGAAATCCGCGAGATCGAAGAAGTTGCGGCTGCGAAGGCTCTGGGTGTCAAAGACGTTATCTTCCTACGCTATCCTGACGGGACACTGGAGCCGAATATAGAATTACGCAGGGACATCACACGGCTTATTCGGTTGAAGAAACCAGATACGATCGTCACCTGTGATCCGCGTAATCTCTATGGATCAGGCTATATCAATCATCCTGATCATCGTGCGATTGGAACAGCAGTTATTGATGCCGTTTATCCAACTGCGCGTGACCGTTTGAACTTTCTGGAAATGGAGCAGGAAGAGGGGTTGTCTCCGCATAAGGTCAAGAAAGTATACCTTGCCGGGGCGGTAGAGCCTGCAATTCGGGTGGATGTAACCGAATACATCGAAACCAAGATTAACGCGCTCCGCGAGCATAAGAGTCAGATCAAAGATATGGACGCTATGGCGGCGCGAATCCGCGAGAGGACATTAGACCCGGGAGCACCGGGGGAGTACCCGCGCCATGTCGAGTCGTTTTTCGTCATTACCTTAGGATGAGGTTGAGTTGCAATATGGGAATCATTGATTTTAAGTCACAAGCCGAAGCGCTGCGCGAAGAATTGGTTGAGCGCAGACGTGATCTTCATCGCCATCCTGAATTGGCGTTTGAGGAAGTTCGTACAGCCGGGATTGTGGCCGAAGAGCTAAACAAGCTGGGACTTGAGGTGCAGACAGGCGTTGGCAAAACGGGTGTCATCGGCATTCTTGAGGGCGATACGGATGGGCCAACTGTGCTGGTGCGTGCAGATATGGATGCTTTGCCCATTTTAGAAGAGAATGACACAGATTACGTGTCTTTGACCCCTGGGAAGATGCATGCATGTGGTCATGATGGGCATACGGCCATCGCGCTTGGTGTAGCAAAGTTGTATGCGCAGCAGCGTGAACAAATCTTCGGTCGGATCAAGTTTGTGTTTCAGCCGGCTGAAGAAATTGTTGCCGGGGCAAAAGCGATGATCGAAGAAGGCGCACTTGAGAACCCACGCCCGGATGTTTCGCTGGGCTTGCATTTGTGGAACTCAATGCCTCTGGGGACACTCGGTGTTGCTGATGGCCCGGTAATGGCAGGATCGTCTGTTTTCTCAATGACTTTGATCGGTCAGGGGGGACACGCTGCCGCACCGCATACTACAATTGATCCAGTGGTATGCGCTGCCCATATCATCACTGCATTGCAGACAATCACGAGTCGTAATATTGATCCGCAGGCGCGTGCGGTCGTTTCAACGACGATGCTTAAGGCAAGTGATGCGGATAATATCATCCCAGAGCGGGTTGAGGTGAGTGGTACGTTTCGAACATATACGACCGAAATGAGGGATTTTGTCGAAAAAAGGATTGGCGAGCTTGCACAATCCATTGCTCTGGGCTTTGGTTGTAAGGCTGAATTATCATTCCGGCACGGCACGATCCCTACGATCAATCACCCGGAAGTGGCGGCAAAAATCCGTGCGCGTTTTGCGAAAATGGTCGATTCCGAGAGGATGCTTACCAACGAACGCACAATGGGTTCTGAGGATGTCGCATACTTCATGCGCGATATTCCAGGTATGTACTTCTTCGTCGGTTCGGCAAGTGAGAGTCGCGGCTTGAACTATGGACACCATCATCCGAAATTCGACTTCGACGAGGATGTACTTCCTCTCGCGGTTTCGTTATTGGCGGCGGCGGTTGGAGAATATGTATTGCCGGAGCAGTCGGTGTCATGACCGAGAATAGTCATATTCTGCGCTGGCCTGAAGGTGCAGGTTGGATCGTGCTTTCCGGCGGGAATGACAGCCTGAGTGCGATTCGCGCCCAGGTTTTACGTAAAGCGAATCCCGACGGTGGAATCGCCTACATCGGCTTAAGTGTGGATGATGCGGATGATATTATGGACGATATGGCCGAACTTGGTGCGCCGACTGGGTATCTCGTTAATATTGTCACCGAGGATGACGAAACGATCCGCTCAGAATTGCTTGATGCGTCTGTGATCGTCGTGTCTGATGAGAATCGGCCATCGGAATTACGGTCGGCGTTGATGGGTGCTGCGCGGGATGCCATGCGTGAGGCGCATGAAGCGGGGGCTACGATCCTTGCTGAAGGTAGTGCGGCGGCTCTATTTGGTGCTGTATTTGTTTCCGGCGGGGATGAAGTGCTTTCCGGGTTTAACTGGCTGGAGGGGGCGTATATTGTGCCGGGTGTGACGAGTATCAGCGAATCCGAACTGGCTCGTTCTGCACTGGCGACAAATTCTGCGGCACTGGTTGTCGGGATTGGTGATGGCTCTGCGCTTGCACTGGGACCGACTGCATCTGTCGAGACTTGGGGGGATCAACAGATTTCGATTGGTCTGGGCGGCAAACCTACTTAGTTGCAAGTTGATAGTGGCATCGACTAGATTTCGGCGGTACTATGGATTTGCCCTCAAGGCATACTTTGAGGGTTGAACTTTGTTTGGTGGAACAATGACGACAGTGGGGATAAGAATCAATGCCTGCGACGATGATTCTTGGTGCGCAGTGGGGCGATGAAGGTAAGGGGCGTGCGGTCGATTGGTTGGCATCAAAATCGAAAATTGTAGCACGCTTCGGTGGTGGTGATAATGCGGGACACACGGTAAATGTTGGTGAGAATGTGTTCAAATTGCATCTCATTCCAGCCGGCATTCTGCGTGAAAATGTCATATGCATTATGGGCAACGGCATGGTCGTGAATCCGATCAAACTTCTTGAAGAGCTTGATGGATTGAAGAAGCTCGGTATTGACGTGTCTCCTGAACGCCTGATTCTCAGTACGCGCACACACATCATCACGCCGGGGCATATTGGCCTGGATGCAGCAAAAGAAAAAGCCCGGGGTGATAAAGCAATTGGAACAACACTGCGCGGTATTGGACCGACATATTTGCATAAGGTCGGGCGACAGGGTTTGCGTGCCGGACAAATGATTGATGTTGAGGTTTTTGCCGAAGCGTATCGAAGCGTGATGGAATCCGCGAATGCGGAAATTGCTACACTTGGTGGTGATCTGGTGGATATAGACGCGACGATGGTTGCTTACGTCGATGCTGCAAAGCGACTGCGCCCCTATTTAAAAGATACGACGCGTTTGTTGAATGATGCACTGCAATCCGGTACAAATGTATTGATTGAGGGTGCGCAGGGAACTCTACTTGATGTGGATCATGGGAGTTATCCCTTTGTGACGAGTTCGTCCACAACAGCCGGGGGCGCATTATCTGGTCTTGGTGTTGGGCCGACTCATATTGAGCGTGTATTTGGTGTTGCAAAAGCCTTTTGTACACGGGTTGGCGCTGGTCCTATGCCAACCGAGTTGGATGGTCCGATTGCAGATCGTCTACGGGGGACAGGCGAGAATTTCTGGGATGAGTTTGGTACGACGACCGGTCGTACTCGCCGCTGCGGTTGGTTGGATGCAGTCATGTTGCGCTACGCGATCATGGTAAATGGGATCACCGATCTGGTGGTCACAAAGATGGACATCCTCAGCGGTCTTGATGAGATTAACATTGCCACTGGCTACATGTTGGATGGTAAGGAACTAGACTTTCCACCGAGTATTACCGAAGACCTTACGCGGGTTGAACCGGTGTATGAGACGGTTCCAGGTTGGAAGGAAGATGTCTCTTCGATGCGTAATCGTGACGATTTGCCGGAAGCAGCATTGAACTATATCAATCGGATCGAAGAACTCTCTGGTGTTCCTGTACGAATGATAAGTGTGGGGCCAGAGCGCGATCAATTGATTCAGATGAGATCATAATCATGACCGGGCAACAGAATATACCGGTGATCTCAGAGTTTCCGCTTGATCACGCCCCCCGGCGCATTGTGTCGCTGGTGCCAAGTATGACCGAGTCGCTATTCGATATGAATCTCGGTGGCCGTCTGGTGGGTATCACCGATTATTGCGTTCATCCTGCGAAAAACGTTTCATCTTTACCGCGAGTTGGTGGCACCAAGACGCCAGATATCGCTGCGATAATTGATCTGAAGCCTGATTTGGTCCTTGGTAATCGTGAGGAGAATCGTAAGGAAGACATAGAGGCCTTAGCTGCGTCAGGAATTCCTGTTTGGGTGATGTACCCGCGCACTGTGGCGGATGTTTTCGTTATTTTATGGGAGATCATGGAACGCTTCGGTGAGACGAGTATGGTTCCGCGAATCCGTTTAATCGAGCAGATGTTTGATCTGGTTCGTGGTACTAGCGAAGCAATGGGGAAACGACCGCGTGTTTTTGTGCCAATTTGGAAGCAGCCACTCATGACAATCAACCATGATACTTATTTGCATGACGTGATAGCTGTGTGTGGTGGAGAAAACGTATTTGCCCTGGAGACTGCACGGTATCCGAAGATATCGCTCGAAGCAGTCGAGGCTGCGCAGCCGGACATCGTTCTGCTTCCTAGCGAACCATATGCGTTTATGGAATCTGACAAAGCGATGTTCTCCAAAATGGATATTCCAGCTGCAAAATATGATCACATTCGACTTCTTGATGGTTCCCTATTGACCTGGCATGGGACACGCCTTGCCTACACGCTGGATGTTGTTCCCGGTTTGCTGTTTACTGGAGAATTGGATGACTGAAGCGGGTGAAAAAAACGATAAGTCAGTTGATCCTGATCTCATAGCTTCAATTGCGCATGACCTCAAAACTCCAGTCGGATCGGTACGTGGATTCCTGGAACTTATGGAACATGTGGGTCCCCTGAATGACGAGCAGAAACGCTTATCAGGACGCATTGTCAGAGCGTTGGAGCACATGCAAGAATTGATTGCTGATTTTGAGGACATAGCGCGGCTTGAAAGCGGTGTGCTTCCTAGTAAGGAAGCCACCGATTTTGTTATACTTTGTCGTGAAGCAATAAAGATTGTTGATGGAATCGCAGAACGTAAACAAATTTCAGTTGACATGCGATTTTCGCAGCGTGAAATCACTGTCAACTGTGATCCGCATCAGATACGTCGTGTGCTGGTGAATCTGCTGGCGAATGCAATCAAATACAATGACGAACGTGGCAAGGTGGTTTTGCAGATTGAGTTGGACCATGAGCAGGTTACGGTCTCGATCCGCGATAATGGTCCGGGCATTGAGCCGGATGAACAACCTTTTGTGTTCGACCGGTTCTATCGGGCGCATAATGTGCGAGATAAACGGGTAAGTGGTAGCGGGTTGGGCCTTGCGATTGTTAAGCTGATTATCGAACAACACAATGGTCGTGTTTGGCTGAAAAGTGAACTAGGTGTTGGCAGTACATTCTATTTCACCATCCCATTGACAGGTGAGGCAACCAACTGAATAAATGGGTGACAGCCCATCCGCAAACGGGTAAAATGAAACATCTCGTGTTGACGGTATGCACGCTTGCATGTATTTGTGATGATATGTACAATCTAATTGCTCTTCGTAAGAGAAAGCAATATTCACCCGGGGAGGAATTGCGATGAGAACGCTTGGAATATTGATTGTTCTGCTGGTACTACTTGTGGTAGGCGGTGCGTTGACTGCACTATTTGCTGGTGATGGGGCGTTGAATGATCTTCTACCTACGCTTCAGCAGACCAGTAATCCGTCTGGCTCTACACTTGAGGTTGAGTCGTACCAAGCAGAGCAGTTTTTCCTTCTGGTTGGCTTTATCCTCTTCAATTTAGTCGGTATTGCGATGACACTGGCTGGAATTTTCTGGTTCTTGAACCGGGGAGTAAAAGAGGCCCAAGTGGAATCTAGCGACGAAAAGTAAGATGCAGTTTCTGTCGCCAATGCAGATGCTATGTGATGGATGTGTAGCAGGCGTCTTCTGTATTTTTAGTTGATTGATGAAGTGAAGTAAATGCAGGTCCGAAAAGGTACTTTCTCTTCGCGTCTATTCGTTTACCTTGGGTTAACGACTGTGCTACTAACGATTGGATTGATCGTGTTTGGCGCAGTTGTAAGAGTTACAGATTCAGGGTTAGGTTGTGGTAATGATTGGCCTTTATGTGATGGTCGCGTCGTGCCACCGTTAGATAACCTCACGGCATGGATCGAGTGGTCTCACCGCTTATTTGCAGCGCTGATCGGTATGTTTGGTCTCGGAATGCTATATGTAGCGTGGCGTGGATATCGCGAGCGTAACAGACTCGTACTGAGTGCTACGGTTCTTGCAGCACTGTTGTTTATGGCGCAAAGTGCGCTGGGTGCGCTGGTAGTCGTGCTTGATCTGCCGCCCACTATGGTAACAATGCACCTGGGAACGGCGATGCTGTTGCTGGGAGCGTTGTTAATTGCGTCAGTGGCTGCCTGGTATCGTCCACAAACTGAATATACTCGCGATCAAATCACCCTTTTGTTGTATGTTACGGCAGCACTTTCGCTGGTCATTATTCTGACTGGGGCGCTCGTTCGTGGCAGTGGGGCGACATTGGCCTGTGCCGATTGGCCTCTAT
>DAOTXA010000258.1:0-5194 GCA_034435595.1 Anaerolineae bacterium
AAATCGCCATCACGCAAACCGTCGCCGGGGTGTCGCGCTGTGTGGTGCGGCTGACATATGCGTTCAATCACAGCGCCAGCGGCACGCCGGAATACACTTCGGGCCTCAATGCATCGGACTATGGCAAGCCGCTGGTCGTCAAGACAGATGAGGGCGCGGTGTTGTTTTCCGGGCATATTTACGGCATCGGCGCGGACTATCCGGGCGACTCGCCACCGACCGCGATTTTGCGTGCAGAGGGGGCGCTCGGTCGCCTGCGCATGACCGCGCACAAACGCATCTTCCATGAAATGAGCATCCCCGATGTGGTCAGCGCAGTGCTGGACGAACACAATCTCGAAGGCGAAAGCCACTTCGAGAGTGCCTTCAAGACTTATGACGCCATCCGCCAGAACGGGAACGATGATTTCGATTTCATACGCGGATTGCTGGCGCGTATCGGCGGTGATTTCTGGGTGGAAGGGCAGCGCGTTATCCTCACAGAGCGGGCCGCGTGGGATACTTCGCCGGTCATGACACTGCATCAGGGCAGCACACTGCAACGCTTTAGCGCCCGCGCCGACCTCACCGACCAGCGCGATTCTGTGGTTGTGCGCGGCAAAAACAGTGACGGTATGTTTAGCGCCGCGTCCGGCCCGGTTTCCGGCGATTTGCGCCTCAATAACGGACGCAGCGGCCCCGAACTGCTCGATGCTGCTTTTCCCGGTGATTTCAGCATTGTGTTAGACGACGGTACCGCAGAAAACGCCGGAGATGCCGCCGAAGTCGCTAGTGTACAGGCCAATCGCCGCGCACAGGATTTTGTCAACGCGACGGCGACCACGCCCGGTAATCCCGCCTTGCATCCTGGTGTCGTGGTGAACCTGTGGAAATTGGGCGATCCTTTTGACGGCAACTACTTTGTGACGGGCGTCAAACACCGCTTCGAAACCGCGACCGGGTTCACCACCGAGATGGACCTCGAACGCGCCGACCTGTTTGCGAAACGGTCAGGCGTTTCACTGCGCAATCGACTGTCGCGCTGGCCCTCTGATTTGCTGCGCCTGCGGGGATAAACCCTTATCCTTTGGGCGATGGACAGTTAAAATGAGGTCATGCCGACTCCATTCACACATCTCGAAATTGCCCAGAGGCTATTGGACGACCCTGTTTTACCGGATGCCGTGCGCGACGATTTGACGCGGGCGCGTGGCGCATATCTGCTGGGCAGTGTCGCTGCTGATGCCCGTGTCGGTAGTGGAATGCCCCGCGAGCACACGCATTTTTACCACTACAGCAAGCCGATGACCGATCATCCCTGGCGCGTAATGGTAGATGCGCATCCGCGTTTGATGCAGCCGCGCACCGCCGCCGAACGTGCTTTTATTGCCGGATACGTAAGTCACCTCAGCGTAGACGAAATCTGGCAGCGAAAAATGGTTGGCCCGCACTTTGCCATGCGCGAATGGGCCGATCGACCGTTCCGCTTTTACATGCTGCACATGATCCTCATCTTCATGGATTTCCGCGATCTGGCGCTGCTGTGTGACTGGCAACCGGACGACCTCATTACCGCCAAACCCGACGACTGGCTGCCTTTTATGAGTGATGCCGATCTGGTGGCGTGGCAGCACCTCATCCATACACAAATTAAACCGGGTGGAACCAGTCGCACGTTCGATATTTTCGGGGAGCGTCTGGGCAAGGAACCGGACGAGATGGCGGCATTCCTCAATGACCCGGCGCAGATGCAATCCGGCCTATGGGATCACGTCACGCCGGAGACGCTGGCACAGGTCGAGGCCAACTGTTATGCCCATGCGCGTGAACAGATGATGGTCTATTTAAACGAGGCGATGCGCCCGTAAGCTGGTGTTTGGTTTCGCCTCTGGCTGAAGCTGTGAGGCTACGAAGAGAAATAGGCCCCTGCGGGAAATATCTATTCAACCGGCTTAAGTTGGTATACATGGGGCGTAATATATGTGTCCTGACAACAAACCCTGACCTGAAAACGGGGATTCACCCCGCGCCTATAAATGGCAACGACCCCACACATGGCGGGGTCGTTTTTGATGTGCATTGCTGCACGTTGGCGAGGCCTCACCTCTAAGCGGTACGGCCTGTCAATGAGGTGAGTACGTTAGCGGTGGACCTCCACCATTTGACCTAACATATCTGCGATCACCTCCTCATTACTTAGCCAACAGATAATCACACTATAGCACAGGGTTCCGCACGACGCAAATGAGAGTTTTTAGAGGTCAGAAGCAGTCAGTTAGGTGTTTGAAAGTCAAGACGCAGCGTAACCTGCAAAGCACACAATGTAGCTGTGGAATACCGTCACAATCTCCAAAATCTTTATGCTATAATAGCGCGGTCCAAACACGCACACACAGGGAACGGTGTTTGATGGCTTTTGAGTTCGAAGTGCTGGCAACAGATGGACCTGCCCGCGCAGGCATCTTGCATACGCCACACGGCGACATCCCCACGCCGGTATTTGCGCCGGTCGGCACGGTGGCCTCGGTCAAGGCGGTCCCCCCGCGTGATCTGACTGATATTGGCGCGTCCCTGATCCTCGCCAACACCTATCATTTGCATCTGCGCCCGCATGATGAACTGGTCCGCGACATGGGCGGGTTGCACCGCTTTATGGGCTGGGATGGTCCGATCCTCACTGATTCGGGCGGATTTCAGGTGTTCAGCCTGACGCAGATCAACAAGATTGACGACGACGGCGTGACCTTCCGCAGTCACATTGACGGCGCACCCCTGCGCTTTACGCCGGAAGTCTCGATGCAGATTCAAGAGAATCTGGGGGCAGACATCATCATGACCTTTGATGAATGCCCGGAACCGCTGGACCGTGAGGTGGTCGAGCAGGCGGTCAAGCGCACTCATGATTGGGCGCGTCGCTGCCGCGAAGCCCACCCGGATGACTCGACTCAGGCGTTGTTCGGCATCGTTCAGGGCGGGATTTTCCCCGACCTCCGCGAACAGTCTGCCGAGTTTTTGCAGGCGATCGGCTTCCCCGGCTACGCCATTGGCGGTTTAGCAGTGGGAGAGACCAAGCAGCAAATGGCGGATACGCTGGATGTGACCGTCCCTGTGCTGGCAGATGATAAACCGCGCTATCTGATGGGCGTCGGCGAACCCGACGACATGGGGCAGGCGGTACTGCGTGGCATCGACATGTTCGACTGTGTAATGCCCACTCGCGTTGCGCGACATGGCGCGGCGCTGACCCCCGAAGGTCGTGTCAACATCGGCGCGTTGCGCTTCGCCCGCGACGAAAGCCCCCTCGACCCAACCTGCGATTGCTACACCTGCCGGACATTCTCTCGCGCATACCTGCGCCACCTCGTCCGCGCAAAGGAACTGCTCGCCCATCATCTCCTCAGCTTGCACAACATCCGCTTTTTGATTCGTCACGCGGAACGAATGCGGGCTGCCATCCTCGACGGCAACCTCGCCCAATATGTCGACGCCTTTACCCGCCAGTATATGCAGCCGGTCTAGCGAATCGACTCATGCGCCCGAAGCACGCCCTCGCCATTGCCGCCCTAACGACTACGCTTGTTGGTTGCAGCGCACAGACGCTCCCCGCTATCACGCCGGCGGTCGAAAGCGAAGCCCTGCGCATCTACGCGACGACGGCAACTTCCTCGCTGGTTACCGACCTCTCGGTTGCCTATAGTGACGGTTTCCCCACATTTCGTTTTAGGTCACGCAGTGCCAATTATGAAAGCCTCCGCGACGATCTCCTTAACGACGCTGTCCCCTATTTTCTCAGCACCCACCTCCCTGCGGATAGCCCCCTGTGGGCCGCCCCCATTGGTCACGACGGCATTGCGATGATCGCCCACCCCGACGTTCCTGTGCGCGGCCTAACGCTAGGGCAAATTCGTGCGGTTTATAGCGGGCGAATAGCGGTCTGGGATGCGATTGGCGGCGCTGAGTTGCCGGTCACAGTCATCAGCCGCGAGCGCGGGTCAGGCACACGCGCCGAGTTCGAGCGGCAGGTCACCGGGCAAACGCCGATTACCGCAAATGCCCGCCTCGCATCGTCAAGCCGCGCCATGTTGCAGACGGTCGCCGCTACCCCCGGCAGCATCGGCTATATATCGCTAGGGTTTTTACAGGCGCAATCTGCCCCCGGTGTGCGCGTACTTGCGGTCGATGGCAGCCCGCCCACTCTTGCGACCATCAGCGACGAAACTTATCCGATTCGCTCCACGGTGTTCGTTGTCGGACGCGAGGAACCGCAGGGGAACTATCGCGCTTTCATCGGCTGGATGCAAAGCCCGGCGGGGCAGAGGATTGTCTTACGGCAGTATGCGCCGCTTGGCAACTGAGTGGGGTGAAGTGGTGTAAATCCCGGCACGCCAGCCGCGCATCGGCTAAGGTAGGCACAACGAGTTATTCACAGGAGAGCAGCGCGTTATGTCTACGAAAATCCTTGTCTTCGATCCTACATCCGACGACAGCCGCATCAAAGCCGAAGCCGACCTCAACGCCGCATTCAGCGAGGAGTACGATCTATTGAGTGTAACCAGCCACGCTGACCAGGTCGTCGTTATCCTGCGCAA
Source organism: Anaerolineae bacterium (assembly GCA_034435595.1). Lineage (GTDB taxonomy): Bacteria > Chloroflexota > Anaerolineae > Aggregatilineales > Phototrophicaceae > JAVJSU01. The sequence continues at coordinate 4,569 of DAOTXA010000258.1, forward strand.
GACCAAGACCGTCGCCATTTTGCCGCGCATTGACGATAATAACACGAAGAAGACGCCGGGTAATCGCGTGGGGTTTATCGAGCAGTAGCGATCCATCAAAGCGCCCAGGGGCGACATATGAGCGCCCGACCTAAATGCACTACAATATCCCTGTGTCCAAATCTTACAGATCGGGGAGTGACATGACGGTTTCGCACTGGCAGGCGGATGACACACAGCCCGTCCGTGAGGTGGATGTTCTCATTGTCGGCGCGGGAATCGTGGGGGCGGCAGCCGCAAATTTCGCAGCGCAGGCGGGGCGTGATGTCGTCGTGATTGATGCCCGCGATGCTGGCCTGGGCGCGAGTGGTCGCAATGCCGGGTTCATGATTACCGGACTCGACACCTATTATCATCGCGCCATCGATACCTACGGGCGGGCGGTTGTGCGTGAATTGTGGCAACTCTCATTGCAGACACACAAATACTGGCGACAGTGGGCGCAGGCGGGCGCTGTGCCGTTGGATGAATGCGGTTCGCTGCTACTGGCGGAAAGCGAGATCGAGAAAGCCGAACTCGAACGGGCGGCGCGTCTGCTCAACGAAGATGGCATCGCCGTGGAGTACATTGACCACGACCCGCTTGGA
>DAOTXA010000259.1:0-2435 GCA_034435595.1 Anaerolineae bacterium
CAATCGCCAGCAGCAAACCGGCGGCGGTCGTCAGCAAGGCCCCTATGCGATCGACCAGCCAGCCGCCCACCACCGAGGCAATCGCCAGCGGGACCGTGAACGCGCCCATCAGCACGCCTGTATCCAGCGAGGCGTCTTTGAGGATGTCGGTGCGGATGGGCGCGATAATCGCCGCGAAGCCGATTTCGTTGAGTCCCTGCACGTTAATCAGCAGTGGAATGCTGACCAGTGGGATGAACATACAGAAGCCGATCAGTAGATTGGTCAGCGTGGCGGCACGCACACCGGGTCCGCGCAAAATCGTCGGGTCGAGAATGGGCGATGTGTTGCGATGTTGCACGATCCAGAAGGCGATCAGCAGCGCAAAAGCGAGCGCGAAGGCGGGTAGCGTTACACTCAGGTCGATGCTGTTGCCGCTGGTATCGATCCCGGCGAGGCCGATATTGAGTCCGGTTAGCAGGCCCGCCAGCAGTAAAAAACCGACAAAGTCAAAGCGGCCTGCGGTATCTGGCGGCGGCAAATCGCGCAGCAGGACCAGCATCAGCACCAGCGCACCCAGCACCAGCGGGATGTTAATCAGGAAGATCGCCTGCCACGGCAAAAACTGTACAACGAGTCCGCCCCAGGCCGCGCCGACCAGCCAACCAACCGTATCCACCGCCATGACGATTCCCAGCGGAATCGCCCTGCGTGCCGGGGGCAGCAAATCACCGACCAGTGCAATCGCAATCGAGGTGATGGCCCCGGCACCGAACGCGGCGATCATACGCCCGATGATGATGGCATGGACCCGCGCCTCTTTAGCGGTGAAATCGAGGTTGAGTGTCTCGTAGACGCCTTCAAGGACCGTTGCCGGACCCTCGAAGAAGACGACGAACAGCGATCCAGTGACGTATAACGCAAGGCAGATCGTCAACGTGCGCCGCCGCCCTAAGAAGTCAGAGGCGCGGCCCATCACGAACAGCGACACTGAATAGGCCAGCAGATAGCTCGTCAGCACCCACGTTATGTCAGCGAGTCCATCGCTGCTAAGCGTCAAACTGAGATCACTGAGCAGTGTCGGCAAAAATGCCGAGACGACCGTCAGGTCCAACGAACCAAGAAAGACCGGGATGCAGATCGCGCCCAGAATCCACCATAGGCGGGTTTGAGGCTCTGCCTGCTGTGCGGCGGATTCCGGGGCGTTGGGATCAATGGTCGAGGGGGCCTGTTGCATGAGCGTTACCCGTTATTTGCGTTGATACCCAGTATACCCGGTACAATCATAAAATAGGGGATGGCATTTTGCCGCCTGCAATCACTAAAATCACTGCATTAACGCCAATCGTGCTTAGAAGCGATTTGAAAAGCTACTTCTCAAATGACTGCTTAAGGACCTGTTTATGCCGTTTTGCCGGTAAACGTAATGCAGCGTGATTTACCGCGTCTTACAAATGATAGTCTCGTGAAAAAACGCGCAAATTGCCGTTTTTATAGATTTCTTACGTAACCTGCGTGTGAATCTTGTGTTTAATCAAGTTGGGTAGCATAATAGGCGCTGCGCGACGTTGATCCAGAAAATCGTGTATTAGATTGTGTACCTTTGGTCGTCTTATCGGAATTGCACCCTTAACCATCGCACGCGCTTTTGACGGTTGCACGCACAGACCGTCACCAACAGAGTGAGAAGCCTACGGCATGAATACAGACACAGTTCTGATCCCTACCGTGCATATCTGGCACGCACGCTTCGACTGGTTAACCGACAAATACAACACATTTGAGGCCACCCTCGCCGCGGATGAACGTCTGCGGGCAGCCCGTTATATCGCCCAGCAGATGCGCGACCGCTTCGTACTGGCGCGGGGGATGCTGCGGGCCGTCCTCGCCAGCTACCTGAACGCCATCCCCGATGCGCTGCGGTTGGCTTATGGGATGAAAGGCAAGCCCTTTTTACCCGGTAGCGACATCCGCTTCAACCTCTCTCACGCCGACGGCTTGATCGTCCTCGCCATTACTCGCGGGGTAGAAATCGGCGTGGATGTCGAAAATGTGCGCCCGATCCCTGAAATGAAGACGATGGTACGCGATAACTTCTCTCTTAGCGAACAGGCCGCCCTGTGGTCGCTGCCCGCTGTCGAGCAGTCGGACGCGTTCTTTCGCATCTGGACGCGCAAAGAGGCGTATGTCAAAGCCCTGGGCGACGGCTACATGTCCTTTGGGCAATTTGATGTCAACCACGAAAACCCGCCGCGCATTATCCGCGTGGAACAGGACGACCCGGCACGCTGGTCGCTGGCCCAACTTGACCTTGGCCCTGATTATGCGGGCGCGGTCTGCATCGAAGGCCAGAATCCACGACTGGAAACGCACAACTTTCTCGAACTCTCCACGTAGAACATCATGGCGGGCGCATCGCCTGTCTTGATTCCACTCTACAAACGGAGAAACCACAT
>DAOTXA010000260.1:0-6995 GCA_034435595.1 Anaerolineae bacterium
CCGGGATACCCGATGGTCGTCGGCTTGAGAGGGTGCCCGCCCATGTAGATGACGGCGACAGGATAATTGACCATTGTAACCTCGGTGACATGGACGGCGTCCACGTATCCACCGACGTGGGCGGCTCCGTTCCAGCCTAATCCGCCATCTTTCCAGCCCAGACGGGCCAGGGCCGGACCATCGCTGCCGGACCAGCGAACCGTCACGGCCTGGGGCGTGTTGTTGAGGGTAAACAGGCCGTCTGCGCCTTGAACAGGCACACAGTCGTCGGGCGTATGAATCCAGAGCGATTTCTGTGCGTATTCAGGGATCGCCCAGTCGGGCGCGGTCAACGGGATGGACTTGTTCATAGGCAGTTTCCTTTTGTTTCCGGCATATCATTGTTTGATGAAAGTCCCCGGAAACGCGCATGATCCTAAAATCGGCTTAACGCCATTATGGTATAGTAGCGCGGATAAGAAATTGACAAAACCCTATGGATTCGATTCTGGATAAAGTTAAACTCCCTGCCGGATATCCGCTGTCATGGGCGCGTCTCGTCTCCGACTTATTAAGTCCCCCGGTGATGTGGGCGGCGCTGGCGGTTCCGATTGCGCTACGTGATGCGATCACGGTGGCGGATGGTTGGTTGTGGGCGCTCAATTACATTGTGCTGGTGTGTTTTATGCCGGTTGGGTATATCTTCTGGCTGGTGAAAAACGGGCGGGTCACCGATATTCATCTGAAGCTGCGCCGCCAGCGGGTGCGACCGTTCGTCGCGTCGATTGCCGGGGCGCTGCTGGCGACCGGGGTGCTGGTCGCTTTGAACGCGTCGGATGTCATGCTGCTGTTTGTTGTGTTTACCGTGATTCAACTGTCGTTGATGGCGGCGATTACGATGTTATGGCAGATCAGCATCCATGCGATGAGCATCAGTGGTGCGGCGATTGCGGTAGCGGCGTTGTTCTCTCCGCTGTGGTTGCTGCTGCTGCTGCCGATGATCATGCTGGTGGGTGTGGCCCGTTTGAAGCTGAAACGTCACACGCCCGCACAGGTGGTTATGGGGACGCTGGTGGGCGTGATCGTACCGCTATTTTTATTTCTGACGGTATCGCCCTAGTTTGTTTGTAGACCACATGTGACTCACAGAAAGTCTACAATTTGTTGGTTTCTGTTCTTCGGAGTAGGTTCGTTTGACACTCGCATTTGACATTAATTCTGGTTCGGTGCTGTTGATCGCTCTGTTGACCATCGGCATTGGATTGCTGGTATGTTTCTTTGGTTATCGCCTGTTCCGGCTGTATCTGAGCGTGATCGGGTTCGTCGCGGGCTTTGTGATTGGTGCGAGTCTGGTTGCGGATACCGAACCGGCTTTGCAGCTTTTTGCGGGATTGGGCGTCGGTTTGATCGTGGCGTTGGTGGCATATGCGCTGTTCGTGATCGGGTTCTTGCTGGCGGGGGCATTGCTGGGTGCTTCATTCGGCGTGGCGATGATTACGCTGTTTGAGATGCAATCAGACGCGGCTATGGCGGTCATTTTGGTCGCGGCGTTGATCGGGGCTTCGGTCGCCGTTGTGCTGCGCGATTTGATTGTGATGCTAAGTACGGCTTTTACCGGGGGCGGGCAGGTGATCGCTGGCGGACTATTGCTGTTGTTCCCCAGCGATGTGCAGCAATCTGCTGAGGGGCTGGTGACGTTTGATGTCAGCAGTGGCGTGGCACTGGTCGCTATTATCGCCTGGGTGATTCTGAGTCTGGCGGGGTTTGGGGCGCAAAATCGCAGCGACCGCGCTCGACGGTAACGTCGTCTATCAGTGTTATTTGATGGAGATTTGCCCGTCTTCGACACGCCACAGAGTCGCCCGTTCCAGAAACGCCGGGGTAAAAATCTCGGTTTCGGTGGTGGTGAGCAGGGTTTGTGCGTCCATATCCAGCCGTTCTAGCAGATAGGCACGCCGTGCGGCGTCGAGTTCGGCGATGACCTCGTCCAATAGCAGAATAGGACGTTCGCCGCTGCGCTGCGTCATCCAGGATAGTTCCGCCAGTTTGAGTGCCATGACCGCCGTCCGCGCCTGCCCGCGACTGCCGTATAATCCCGCGTCACGGTCGTTGATGAAGAGGCGCAGTTCGTCACGGTGTGGGCCGCTGAGGGTGACGCCACGGGCGATGGATTCGCGCTGTTCGGATTGCAACTGTTCGGCAAACTGCGGCGCGATCACCGCCGGGTCGAGGTCACGGTGCAAGTCCAACCCTAATACGTCAAACGAAAGTTGTCCGTTGTCCTCTGCGGTTGGAGAGAAACTGGGCTGGTAGCGCAGGGTCAGTGTTTCCTTGTTGCCAGTTAGATCATGGTGGGCGCGGCGTGCATCGACTTCGAGTTCGCGCAGAAATCGCTGGCGTCCGGCGACGACGACAGCCCCTGCTTCGATGAGTTGCTCGTCCCAGTAGGCGAGTTCTTTATTACTGGCTTGATGATCGGCGATGCGGCGCAGCAGGGCATTGCGCTGCGGCAGAATTCGCTCGTAACGGTCGAGGGCATCCAGATAGTCGGCGTCTACCTGCGAGAGCGTCGTGTTCATGAAGCGGCGGCGCTCTGCCGGGGAACCTTCCACCAGCGATAGATCACCGGGTAGAAACAGGACGACGTTGACTAGCCCGACTACATCGCGCACGCGCTTTTCGACGCCGTTTTGCTTGATGACCTTTTTGAAGCGCTGCGCGGCACCGGGCGTGCCTTCTAACATCAGGGTGATTTCGATGCGGTCGAGTTGCCCGCCTTTGCCGCTGATTTCTGCGACCATGCGCGTATATGGTAAGGGGTCGCTTTCGGTGCGCCAGTGGATCAACTGGCGGTCGCTGGTCGTATAGGGCGAGCGCGAGGTCGCCAGATAGTAGACGGCTTCTAGCAAGCTCGTTTTCCCCTGCGCATTGGCCCCGTGCAGCAAAATCGGCGCCAGTGGAAGGCTAATTTCCAGCCGTGCATAATTGCGAAAATTGGTTAATGACAGGTGTTCAATATACATAAGGTGGGGCCGTGGGTGGTCGAAAATACCGTTGAACGGAAGTCGAGTGTACATCATTTGTTCGATGGCGCAAAGGCGAGAGACAAACCAGTTTGCACGAGATTTGTCGACTGATTTGCTCTTCTGCGCTAGATTCTATAGCTTGCAAGATCGTTCTGCTTCTGGAACAATTTTCCTTTTCCGGGCGCAGAAGGCATGTTATCGTAGGTCTGGCCCTTTTTAACAGTCGGTGAGGTGACGGTTTGGATACTCCAGAAACGACACTCCAGCGATTCATCTATGGCAAACCGGTCAACGAAGACGCGGAGGCCGGTGAATTTGACATTCTAGCGATCACCGATGGTATAAGCGCGGAAGACGCGGTGCTATGGCGCAGTCTGGCGGTTCTGGAACCGATGCCGCTGCCCGATGCCGTCGATTCACAGGCGATGGGCGTATTTTCCGGGCTGGAGGCGAATTTGATTCTGGCACGGGCCTACAATTATCATGGCGATCCCGGCTGTCCGGTATATGAGTATGCGCTGGTTCCACGCGGTATGATGCAAGCGATTGCGGGTGATTTGCAGACGCTCAACGAGATCACAGGGGAGCGTCTTGACGTGTTCACTGGAGGCCGGGAGACGATTGAGCCGCTGACTTTGCCTGATCCCGTAACCTGGGTTGCGGATCGTCGGACTATGTTGTACCAGGGTCTCATCAATGATGACGGGTCAGAAATTATCGAAACGCTGTTTACGCTGTTTGATGCGTTGATTGACGAGCGACAACTTCTGATACAGGGGGCAGATCAATCGTTGGATAGGCGTCTTGATCTGGTGCAGGCGGTATCGCTGCTTGTTCCTTCGACGTTGCGGGGCGAGATCACCTTTGCGACTCATGTCACACAGTCGGATAAAGCGCGTGCCCGGTTGATCTTTGCTGAAGATGATTCGTCGACGGACCGCTGGGTCGTGAATGTTGCTGATATGGGGTCTAACCCGTCTCCGCCGGAGTCGTCATTTGGCGCATTGTTGCGGACGATGTGGCAGGGCGATCTTAACGCGTTTGTTGCTGAATTACGTGCGCTGGAATTGATGGCGGCGGCACGCCTTGGCGGGGAGTCTCTGGTCGAGGGGTTAGACCTTGTTGCCGCACGTCAGGTGCTGGATATGCAGGTTATTGCCGGGGATGCGGTACCGGTCGAGCAGGTGCAGGACGTGCTCGAAAATGCGCCACCGGAACCGGGTCCGCTGCGCACGCGCTATATTCGCCGCTTGCTTGATCATGCGCTGGAAAGCCGCGATAATACCGTATCCGATGCGGTCGCTGCTTATATGGATGCAGATGAAAAGATAGACGGTGTTCTCAATAATGTGCTTGAAGAGCGCCTTGAAGAAGAACCGGACTCGGTGTATTCGTTTGTGCGGGCACGCTTGAATCAGGATGCAGAGGGCGACCGCTGGTTGTTGAGGTTGCATAAGGCGGCCTCGCTATCTCTGGAAGTCGCGATTGCTGATGGCGATAACGAGACTTTGCTACAGTGGCTTCGCCTATTGGCACGCGAACCACAGGCGTATGGCCTCAAGGATGTGCTGCACACCGGAATTGACGCGGCGCGGTCGCGGGCGCATGAAGATGGCGAGTTTGGCTCGTTGCTGCTGACCTTCTGTATGCGTCGTGTTCCTGACTTCGTGGATGAATTGCTTGCCGATGAGGTGCTGGTCGAGGCATTGGCGGCTCCATTGGGGCCGGCATTGCGGGAATACGATCCTGAGGCAGTGCTGACGGTCCTTGATCTGGGGCGCGAGGTGGCGTTGGTACTGCTAGGACGCGCCGTTATGGTCGCGCCAGACCAGCGTGAGGCCGCGAAAGTCTTTGCCCCGGCTGCGGTCGAGTTGCTGTGGGAAATGTACGTGGATGACCTGAAAACGGCGCTGCCTGATCATTATGCGCCGCACGGCATCTTACGCGCCCTGGTAGAAACGGGACCGGCCTGGTTATCGACACCATCGCTGGAGATTTTGACCGGTCACATCATCGTGTCTGATGAGGATGAGTTGTTGATGCGCCTGTGTGCGGGGTTGGCGACTGCGGAGAAGCTATTCCCGATGTTGACGGAACAACTTGCTTCCAGCACCCTTGATGCTGATGACCACATCCGATTGTTGGGCAGGCTTGGCAGTCAGGGACTCGTCACAGCGCAGGAATCGGTTAATGTCTATATCGACATTTCCAAGAGATGGAATTGGGTAGAAAAATCGCTGCCCCTGGTGGAAAAAGCGGCCCGTATGTTGCAGAAAGAACCGCAACTCGACATACCGGATGCAACGCTGTGGCGTATGTTGGATGTCGCTGCCGGGGAAAAAGTGGAACTGGTCGGGCGGGTGGCGAGTCGTCGTCTGTTGACACAGTTCGAAGCGCTGGACGACGACGCAGAGTTGATACACCAGTTGCGCTTGCTGCACGAAAAGTTGCGCTGGAGTAGTGGTGTGCGCGGCAGAGTCCTTAACTGGTGGCGTGCCTATATCAGCGTGCAACCGCTGGCTCGATTGCACCAACTTGACCGTGCATTGGATGGCAAACGCTTGCTGGATGATTCACAATCGGTGGTACAAACAACGCTGGCGGTTCGCAAGATGATGGGCGGACGCAGCCTCGTAGAATTCGCCCAGGCCATCAATACGACGTTTTCTGTGCTGGAAGATTTGTCCGATTCGTTTGACCCGGCGAAGGATCGCGGGGTGCTGGATTTTGATCAGGCGACGGTGCGTGCAGAATTGGACGCGCAGGTGGGCGAACTCGAAGTCGATGAACGCAGTGTATTGGCGAAGAACCTCAAAGAGCTGGCGCAGGTCGTCATTCACATGGCAGAACAGCGCAGCAAGGCGACGCTCATCCGCCGTGAAGACAACATTGAACGCCAGTTGCTCAGTGGCGAACAGGAGCCACACAGCGCCGTTGATACGATGAAGTGGCTATCTGGCTATCTCAGCGGTTTGCAAAACAACGGTGACGAGGAATAATGCCCGTTGGCTATACGTCCGGCAAATTGGCGGCGTTGATGTCCTTCAACAGCGGATTGGCAGCATCGCGCTCGGAGACAATCGCGTCGGCTACGCCCCAATCGAGGTTGAGTGCCGGATCGTTCCACAGGACGCCATATTCATCGCTGCCGTCATAGTAGTTGTTGACGATGTACATCAGCGTGCAGTCGGTGAGGGCGGCGAATCCATGGGCGACACCGACCGGGATAAACAGGCCGGTGTTGTGCCCGTCGCCATCGCCGATTTCGACGGTTGCCGTCATGCGATAGGTGTTTGACGAGGGGCGCAGGTCTACCAGCGCAGCGCGGACGACGCCATGTGTCACGTACCAGTAATCGACCTGGTTCTTGTGGTAGTGGAGTCCGCGCACGACGCCCGCTTTGCTGTCGGAGCGATTGTGCTGGACGTTGGTCCAGTTGATCCAGGGGAACCACTCTTTGCGGAACGTTTCCATAAAGCGCCCGCGATCATCTTCAAAAGCGCGGATGGGGACGGTATACACGCCGTCGATCTGCGCGAAGTTACGAATGGGTGAGGGTTGGGTCGCGGCCTGTGCCATGTGTCACAATTCCTGTGTCTGTGTGTCGGTAGCGGCGTTATTGTACACGACGCGCCGCGCTGCGCCATGTGAGATTTCGGTGTGGTTTGTGCAATCGGATAGGGACACGGCATGTCGTGTCCCTAGTGTAATGATCTATCGGTTATTCGCTCACGACTTCGTAGGCGAGATCATCTATGACGACGATGACGTTTTCGCCGAGAGCGAAGAAGGGCGCGAGTTCGGGCAGTTCGTCTAGCAGAGCGAAATATTCGTCGCTGAGGAACACGACCTGCTCGGTTTCCATCGTGTCGGGCTGGAAGGTGGTATCCGTCCAGATGCCGTTTTGCGTGATGAAGGTTTTATCTGCAACGGTGGTGATAGCTCCGGCGGGTGCAACGTTGGCGTTGCCGTCTTCGTCCATTGGCTCGG
>DAOTXA010000261.1:0-8153 GCA_034435595.1 Anaerolineae bacterium
TGTCTCCGCAGTTGCGCGAGGCGGTTGTGCTGCGCTACGGTCATAGCCTGACCTACCGCGAAATCGCTGCCGTGATGAACTGCCCAGCCAAAACCGCTGAAAGCCGCGTGCGTCTGGCGCACGAACGCCTGCGCGGATTGCTACATGCATCCGGCCCCGGCTTGCTTGAAGAGTTGTTGAGTATATAGATCATGTTCGACCTGCAATATCACTACTGCAAACGCCATCTATCCGCTTATGTTGACGGTGATATATCGCCGACAGTGCGGCGGCGCATGGCACGCTATATTGACACTAATCCACACTGTGCAGAGCTTTACCGCCAGTATCGCGCCGTCTCGTGTGAAATTGCCGCGACACTGCCCGCGTTCGGTCGCCCGGATACCGCCGGATTGGATCGTATCTGGTCCGGTATTCAGGCAGAGATAAATCCGCGCCCGGTACCGCTGCGCCAGCATGTTCAATATCGCCTGCGTTATGCGGTCGGCGTGCTGGTCGTATTTGCACTGGTGTGGATTCCGCTGCTGGTGGCGGATACACCCGTCGGAGCGATTTCCCCGGCGACACAGCCTGACCCCATGATCCAAGTGGCGGCAGCAACGGAACAGCCGGATGGCGTGCAGGCGCTGACCGGGACACAACCCGCGATCTTTACAGAAAATGTTGGTGCTGCCGGACCGGTCGCTGCCGAGGTTCCACCGGGAACCCCGACACCTACCGGGCTTTCGGGGCGATAATCACACATCGAACGAGGACTTATGGCAACCGGAACCCTCAAAACGCCACATGGCGAAAATCAGAACAATTTGCTGAATTTCCTGTTTACCCGCGCCTACGTGGTCAACTGGGAGTTGGTGCTATATGCGGTGATCCTCTTTTTCGCCGTATTCACACGCTTTTATGATCTTGGCGCACGCGTGATGAGTCATGACGAGAGCCTGCACACGCAGTTCTCGTATGATTTTTACACGACGGGCAATTATCGCCATGACCCGATGATGCATGGGCCGATTTTGTTTCACGCGACGGCCTTCTCGTATTACATGCTGGGCGATAATGACTTTAGCGCTCGTGTATATACTGCCGTCGTCGGCGTGATGCTGGTACTGTCGCCGCTGCTGTTCCGGCGCTGGTTGGGCAAATGGGGGGCGCTGTTGGCGTCGTTCATGATCCTGATATCGCCGCTGATTTTGTACTACAGTCGCTATATCCGGCATGATATTCCATCGATTATGTCTGCGGTGATTATGGCGTGGGCGATTTTGATGTACCTCAACGGGCCAAAAAACCAGCGACGGCGCAGCTACTGGCTGTCGATTCTGGCGGCGGGGATGTTGTGGAACCTCGGCTCGAAAGAAACCGCATTCATCTATGTCGCCATCTTCGGCGCATTTTTGCTGCTGTACTGGCTGGCGCGGATGGCGCAGCGCGCATTCAACCTGCGGGGCGAGGCTTTCTTCACTACGACGATGATATCGTTTTTGCTGGCGGGTGTAGCAGCACTGATGATGATCGTGGTTGTCTCGATTGCCATGCACCAGATCACGATCCCCAGTGAAGACGATCCCCTGCGCAACGTGTTCCTTGATGAAACACTATCGGCACGCCTCGGCTTTATTGGTGATCAAATCAGTTCTATGCTGAGTGGGGATGGCATCCGCGCAGAGTTTGCGACCTTCCTCAACTGGACACTGATGGTCGTCGTCATCATGGTGGTGTTAATTACCGGTCCGGCGTTGTGGGCCTATCACGACGAGGGTGGCGGGCGCGGTTTTAACCTGTTTGACCTGATTGCGTTTGTATTCGGCATCATGCTGTTCTGGGCGGTCAGTTTGTTATGGACGCCACCCATCGGTGTAATTATCGCCGGGTCTGCCGGATTGTTATACGCGTTTTTCCGGCTGCGCTCGCGTCTAAATTGGCCCTTCCTCAGACATCTGGGGGTGGTGCTGGTCGTGGTATTCGTAACCGCACTGGCGATCCTCATCGTTGAGGAGCTATCGCATCACTCCTCGCGTGTTGGTGATGAACCCGCCGCGCCCGCTGTGCCTGGTGAATCGACCGAAGTTGTTTTGGACGACGATGGCGGCATCGTCACGTTCTGGCTGGTGTTCGCCTGGGTGAGCGCGGCTGTTGCCATTGGCATCCTCATGTATTCACGGCGTGCCCGCTGGTGGGATTGGCTCGACCAGTTCCCCGAACTGGACGTGTTGATCATCATGGGATCAATGGTGCTGCCCTGGCTAACAGCGGTTGTGATCGTGCTATTGGGCGGTGAGTCGTCTGATTTTGCGGCGATCGGTGAATCTATCCGCGATATGTCTCCCTTTATCTTCGACCGTGTTCCGACCGGACAGGTTCCCGAATTCCTTGAGGCGGAACGGGTCGGTCAGGTAGTGATTGGCGGGCTGGCGTGGTTCCCGATGATGGTCATCGCTATTGCCACTGGATTGACATGGAACTGGCGGCGCTGGCTGGTGGTGGCGGCGGTATTTTATGCGCTGTTTGCCTTCTTCTTTACGACGGTGTTCACCAACATCAACGGTCTTGCGACAGGCATGGTCTACAGCCTGCAATACTGGTTCGAGCAGCAGGGAGAGCGGCGCGGCAACCAGCCGCAATACTATTATCTACTGGTGATCTTGCCGATCTATGAGTTCTTGCCGATTATCGGCTCTGTGCTGGCGAGCATTGCCGGGATGGTGTTGTTCTGGCGCAAACGCAAGCGCTACCGGGAGGATTTCGCCGGTGAAACGCCACAACTCGCTACTGCGACTTATGGCGGTTTGGACGACGATCTGCCAGCGGATGATGAACCTGTTGCGGTTGCATCATCTACATCAGTCGCCGTTGATCCTGATCCACCGCCCGTTGTGGCGCAGACTGTGGATTCGACAGGCACGCTGCCTGATGACATCCGCCAAAGTGTTGTGCTGGATGACGATGAGCGCGAAAGTCGCTGGCAATTGTCAAAAGTGTCGTTCCTGCTGTTCGTGGGATGGTGGGGCGTATTGAACCTCATCGGCTACACGCTGGCGGGTGAGAAAATGCCCTGGTTGGGTACGCATATGAGCCTGCCCATGATCCTGCTGGCAGCGTGGTATTTTGGCGGTGTGTTCAAGCGTATTGACGGGCAGAAGTTCCGTGACGGTGGGTGGATATATCTGGCGATTGTACCGCTGCTGCTGGTTGCACTGTTTCAGGTGGTCGCACCGTATCTAAGCGGGGAAGCGCCTTTTCAGGGGACCGAACGCGTTCAGCTATCGTGGACATACCAATGGCTGGGTGTGGTTGGACTCAGCGCCATTCTCGTCTGGGTGATCTTCCGTTTGACGGATCGCACCGGATGGCGACATCTGCGGCATATAACCGCCGTCGCTGTTTTCGTCATGCTGTCGATGATGACGATTCGTACCGCATGGACCGCTGCCTTCATCGACTACGACCTTGCGACCGAGTTCCTCGTCTATGCGCATGGTGCGCCGGGGAACCGTATCGTCTACGAGCAGCTTGAGGACATGAGCCTGCGCACCGGGGGCGATATGAGCATCGCCTTTGCCTATGATGACGGCATGGCATGGCCGGGTAGCTGGTACTTCCGCGAGTTCACCAATGACTTTTACTATGGGTCGAACCCGACCATGCAGCAATTAGAAAACGTGGCTGCGGTTGTCGTGCGCGATGACGGTCGCGCCGAGGTCGAGAGCCTGCTGGGTGATCGTTTTCAGGCGTTCGTCTACCCGCGCATGTGGTGGCCAATGCAGGATTACTTTGGGCTGACCGCACAGCGTATCAACAATCTGATGGACTTCAGTAATGCCAATTCCGCGCTGCGTCGTCAGGGAATCTTCGATATCTGGTGGGCGCGTGACTACGACACGTTCGGTATCGCCAACGGACAGGATTACAGCCTCGAAAACTGGCCCGTGCGTGACCGCCTTTACTTCTATGTACGCCGGGACCTCGCCGCGCAGGTGTGGCCTTACGGCATTGGGGATGGCACTGCGATCACTGTCGAAGAGACAGAGACGAGCGCGTGTCTGGCGAATTGGCAGCCGTATGGTGCATCGGTCGTCTTTGACACGGAAAGCGCCTTCACCTCAATTCCGGTTGGTCTTGATGTTGGGCCAGATGGCCTGGTGTATGTCGCTGAGGATGGCGGCAATCGTATCAGCGTGTTTGATCCGACGACCGGGACCGCCGTGCGTGTATTTGGCACGCAGGGGACGGCGGATCAAGATGGTGCGTTCTTCGAGCGACCACACAGTGTCGCTTTCGCGCCGAATGGTGCCGTCTATGTCGCCGACACGTGGAACCACCGTATTCGCTACTTTGAGGCGGATGGCACACCCATCGACGCGTGGGGCAGCGAATATGCCGCCGGACTCGGTGCGCCGGAATCGCCGACGAACGGCTTCTGGGGGCCGCGTGACATTGCGATCGACCCGCAGGGCCGCGTTTATGTGGCGGATACTGGGAATAAGCGCGTGCGCGTCTACACGTCAGATGGCGTCTGGTTGCAGGATATTGCCAGTGGTGGCAGCGCTCCCGGTCAGCTAGACGAACCGGTTGGCCTTGCCATCCACCCGGATGGTCGCCTGTACGTTGCGGATACATGGAATCGTCGTGTTTCTGTGTTTACGCTGGACGGTGCGTTCCTGACCTCGTTTACCATTGACGCCTGGTCAATTGAGCCAAGCAATCGTCCTTATCTCGCCATTGATGAAGTGCGTGATCTGCTCTACGTGGGCGATCCTGACGCCGGTCGTGTGCTGGTTTACGATACGCTGGGGAACTGTGTCGGCTCCTTCGGGCGCTATAACGCGGAAAACCCTGATGCGACACAACTCGGCTCGGTTGCCGGTATAACGGTCGGGGTTGACGGCAGCGTGTTCGTCGTAGATACACTGACGAACCGCATTCTGCGCTTCCAACCGTTCCCGCTGCTCACCGCTGAGCCTGTCGAAGAAGAGGATGCAAGTGCAGAGTCAGCATCAGCGGATGGGGATTCCGCCGGATCGGTTGAAGTCACACTTGAGTTGAATCCGCCCGGATTTGATGACCCGGATGCTGGTGCAGTCGATGCTGACGCCGGAGATATGCCGCCCGATGAAGGTGGGTCTGAAGAAGATATGTCTGGTGATATGGGCACTGCGCCGGAGACGACCGCAGAAATGACCGGTGAACCTGAAAATCGCCAGTAAACGCTGATTTTTACCTCAAGTGTAGTGATTTTGGCCCGGTGATGACCGGGCCTTCGTGCGTTGTAGCTATCTTGACACGTCATAGGCCACATGCTACAATTCTGTGCGATAGCAGTGACGGACAAGTGGGTAATCCCCACTTTTCGTTTTATATCGGCAAATTCAACGGTAACCGCCACATGTACTAATCCACCCGGAACGGTCAGCAATATGCGGCAGCGGCGTGATAACACACGGCCCTTTCTGCGATAGATACACGTCACGGGTAAGGTTGGTCGTCCACCCCGAAACAGCGTGGGAGCTAAGTAAGAAACCCTATGAGAAATGAATTTGAAGTCGCATTCAACGAAATCGCGGAGTTGCGCTCCCTGCCTTCCGATCTCGTGCTTGAGGCGCTACAGCAGGCGTTGGTGTCTGCGTATCGCCGTGACGCCGGGGCGAGTGCCGCCCAGCACGTTGAAGCGACGATTGACCCCGGAACCGGACGTGCTCGCATCTTCGTCGAAAAGGAAGTCGTCGACGATGTTGAGTTTCCCGACACAGAAGTTGATCTCGAAAAGGCTCGTTACTATGACCCAGAAGCCGATATCGGCGCGACGGTCATGGTGCAGGTCGAAGGTACGACCAAGAACTTCGGGCGTATCGCCGCGCAGACCGCTAAACAGGTGATTCTGCAAAAAATCCGTGAAGCAGAGCGAGAGTCGCTTTACGAAGAATTTAAGGACAAAGAAGGCGACATCATCAACGGGCAGGTGCAAAGTGTCAATGCCGCGGTGGTGACCTTGAGCCTGGGCCGGGCCGAGGCGATTCTGCCACGAGCACAGCAAATCCCCGGCGAGCGCTATAAGCCGCACGACAAAGCACGAGTGTATTTGCTGGAAGTTAAGCGCACCAATCGCGGGCCGCAGATTGTGACCAGTCGCAGCCATCGTAATATGTTGCGTCGCCTCCTCGAATACGAAGTACCTGAAATCTATAACGGTCAGGTCGAAATCAAAAATATCGCCCGCGAAGCAGGATTCCGCTCGAAAGTGGCGGTATCTGCGCTGCAAGATGGCATTGATCCAGTGGGTGCGTGCGTAGGGATGCGTGGCGTTCGCATTCAGAATATCGTCAAGGAACTGCACGACGAGAAAATCGACATCATCGAGTGGAACTCCAAGCAAGAGACGTTTATTTCCAAATCGTTGAGTCCTGCCCGTGTGACCGGTGTCTACCTTGATGATGACCCGGACCAGGGGCGTACCGCTGTCGTACTCGTGCCTGATGAAGACCTGTCGCTGGCGATTGGTCGTGAGGGGCAAAATGCGCGTCTTGCCGCCAAGCTGACCGGATGGCGTATCGATATCAAGAGCGTCACCGAAGCAGTACAGGAAGCGCTGGAAAATCTGGAAATACCCGCGCTCGAAGAATTACCTATGAAAGAACCGGAATTGCTGGCAGATGTTCAGATTGTGATGGACAAAAAAGCCAATAATTTGACCGTAACCCCTGAAGAGTAT
Organism: Anaerolineae bacterium; assembly: GCA_034435595.1. Classification (GTDB taxonomy): domain Bacteria; phylum Chloroflexota; class Anaerolineae; order Aggregatilineales; family Phototrophicaceae; genus JAVJSU01. The sequence continues at coordinate 6,707 of DAOTXA010000261.1, forward strand.
CGTATGCTCGGTCGCTTTGCCGATATTGCCGAGCGGCGCATACAGGCGACCCGTCTGGAAGCACGTCAGGCGCGTCTGGCAGAAATCAACGCGGTCAAGGCGACTTTGCCGCAGCAGGCCTTTAAGATTGAAGTGCAGCAGCTTGACTTGCCCGACGAGATCATCGAATCTTTGCAGCCAATGGAGAACGTTGGCGAAATCATGCTGCGTTTTCTAATTGACGAAACCCGTTTGCGCCGCTTGCTTGGGCACGAAGCGGACAGAAAACTCGTCAAAGTGCAGGAAGCGCTGGACAAGCTGGTGATGCCGGAAGCGCTCGACGAAATTATCGAGGAAGCGGTCGCAGATGAGGCGGAAGGCGAATTAGAAGCCGCTGATGCTGTGGCTTCGGTGGCTGGCGCTGACGCCGCAGAAGACGCTTCGCAGGATGAAGCCGTTGCAAACGTTGATGCGTCCACTTTCGATGAGACACCTGCGCCGATTGTGCCAGAAGTTGAGGTCGCGCCTGCTCCCAGCGGACAAACTGAACGCTTTGCGCAGGAAGAGGTGGAAGCCTACGACGAGGACGTATTCTATGATGATGACGACGACGATGACGAGGAGGAGGGCGACGATAGCTCTAAGAAGAGCAAGAATAAGCGCAAAAAAGAGCGCCAGAAGCGTCGCCAGTTAATCTACGATGAAGAACTTGGGGAGACGGTCGCCAAGCGTCGGCGCAAGGGCGGACGCAAGCGGGAAGACTGGGAATACTAGCTCCGGCAGGCTAGAGGTTGTTGATAGGGATGGGGATGTCTGAAGAGTCACGTAAGTTTCGCTCGGAACCGCTGGAAGACAACGTTACACTGGATGATCGAGATGATCGTATTGACTGGGAGCGCAAGCAAAAAGGCAAGCGTCGCCCGGTTGAAGTAGATGAAAGCATCGAAGATGATACAATGTCCCGTGTTGAGTTGCCGCAAGACGGCTCTGGTGGTAACAAGCGCAAAGAGTCGCGCAAGAAGAAACGGCACCTCGTTTTGGACGAGGAATCCGGGAGGGTGGTGGTCCAGCGCCGCCGCCGCCGCCGAACGCATCGAGACGGACGAGATTTTGACGATATTGAGGACGAATGAGACTAGCATGTGCGTGATTGCTGAGGTGAACGGGCAATGAGCGCCGGGACCAACCCCCGGAGCCGCAAGCACATCCCGGTACGAACCTGTGTGGTCTGCCGGGAAAAAGGCGATAAGCGTGCGCTGACGCGACTGGTGCGCACGCCGGATGGGGTCGTCATTGACCTGACCGGCAAGCAAAATGGTCGCGGAGCCTATTTGTGTCAACAGATGACCTGCTGGCAAACTGCCGCCCGGTCTGACATTTTGAATAAAGCGTTGAAAATGACGCTCTCTGAACAAGATCGTAATCGCCTGTTGCAGGCAGTTCCCGACGCATCATGACCGTCTTCGTC
>DAOTXA010000262.1:0-4874 GCA_034435595.1 Anaerolineae bacterium
TCTTCCTCGCGTTCGAGTGTTAGCGGTGCGCCTTTGGGCCAGCGTCCTACCATCTTTGAGCCGAGACGGACCTGGTCTTTGGGGTCGTCCCCGGCCTTTTCCTTCATGTCCTGCCAGAATGCAGCGACATCCTGTTGCATTTTTCGATAGACGAGATAGCTACCGTTCTTGCCAATGTCCTCGCCTTTGAGTTGTGGCGAATAGGGCATTTTTCCGTACTCGTTCTCATAACCGAGGATAAATTCACCGTGTGCGATGGATGGCTCGCTGACATCGCTGTAACGCGGCGTATCCTCCATGCTGGGCTGAGAGACACCATCCAGCCAGCCGAAATGCTCACGATTGCCGGGGAGCAGGCCACCGTCCTCGCGGGCGATAAGCGTCATTTGATGCGCACTCAGCCGGTCGATGAAGGTCTGGGCGAGGCTATCGCGGTTGGCGGCGGAATCTGCCAGAATAATATAGACTGTGTGGATTTCATTTGCATCCTTGCCATATTCCCAGTTTTCCGGTGCGTTGGCGTTCAGATCACCTAGTTTGAACGAACGCTTTTCGGTGGCGATGCCTTCGACAAGTTCTGGCGGGAAGGTATCTAGCGCTGCAAAGGGCATCCCAAGTGTGCGCAGCCCGGTCCCGGTGAAGCCGACGAAACGGGTGCTATCTGGTTTGATGGTCTTTCCATCTTCGTCTTTAGGCCAGCGCTCTGAAGTGGTAATTGTATCTACAATGGCGTTCAGCCAGCTTTTGCCGCTGTCCGCGTTCTCGAAGCGCAGGAATAGGTATGCCCCGAAACGCAAATGTCCGAAGCCACTGGTGATGATCCCCTGAATGTCCGGCAGCGCGTCTTTAAGTTGCGTGTTTTCCATCGTGTCAGTCTCCAGTCGAATCAGTCAGTTTACAAGCGGCGTAGCAACTTTTCTACGCGGTCGCGGCGAAGCGTGCGGGCGATTTCACGGTCGTTGATGCGGTTGAAAATGGTTAAATCCGGGTACGCACTGTAAAACACCTGCGTCCGCACCTGATTGCGGCGGATGATGTCTTTAAACGGTTGAATATCCGCCGCGCCGCCCTTCGGATAGTCGGGATGGCTAACCCAGATGAGGTCAAGACCCCAGGCGACTTTGTCGCTAAAGTCGCCGATGTAGCTTTCCCAACTGCCGTCATAGTTGCTCTCAAATAGCAGATAACGACCATTGTCGATGATGCACCAGCGGGCAAAGTGGATGGTAGCGATGCCACCCAGCGATCCGCGATTTTCGAAATGGCGGGCGAATGCGCCAATAAAATATAGGACGATCCGCAATTTTAGCAAATTCCAGTATCCTGGCTTGATTGATGAAATGACCGTAATCTGGTTCTGCGTGACCTGATCTTCGATCTCCTCAACACCCGGTTCGATAGATTCGTTGGTCAGATCGAGATTGAGGACACGATCTTCGCGGGTATCGTTGAGCGTGGGGTTTTTGGTCAGGCGGCGAATGGGCGCAAGTACCGCAATATTAAAGAGGTTTATGATCAGATCGCCCACAAAGAACAGAACCCGCCTGATGATGTTTAGCAGAGCCAACGTTGAGGCCAGCGGATGCGGCGGGTCGATCTCTTCGCCAGGAAGCTTGTCGAGCAGACTGCGCAGGCGCGTGCTAATAACGCCTTCAACGTCGGGATCGTCGATGAATTCCTGAAGCCCTTCGCGGGCGGCTTTGTATTTCGTTACATCAGAGACACGGTCTTTGTGAATGCCGATGTAAAACGCATGATACGGTACCGAGTTTGCGTGAATGAATTGGAAGAAATCGCGGCGGTACTTGTCGGGATTGGTGGTCCGGTTCTGTGGATAGCCCTCACAGGCTCCCCAGATTTGATCCATTGCCGGACCTGTTTTATCAATAAACTCGTTAATGTGTGCGCGGATTGTTCCATCATAGTTGGTGGTGAAGAGCAGGTAATCTGGTTCTCCGGTGCTGACGTTTGGTATGACAACCCAGCGCCCGAAGTGCAGCGACGTAATATCCGACAGGCGGATTACGTCGTTGTCACGGACGCCGCGAATATCCTGACCAATGCGGTCAAGCAATTCGACCAACCCGTCTGCGCGGTCAGGGTCGATTTTGGCGATGACAGTCAATGCGTTGTGCATGGATGGACCTCCTCAAAATTGGCAGGGCGAGGGGGAAATAGCGTTATTATACGCGCTTTGCTAAATTCATACCGCATTTTCGATGTTTTTACTGCGAGATTCGCCGTATAAATTTCTCTATCCCCCCCAACTTCAGTTGGTACGCGCAGGGGAATCGTCATGCTATAATGTCGAAGTTACAATAACCTATGCTGTATCGATGGAACTTCTTGACATCTTGTAACGTCTATACCCCGCAGCCTGCTTCAACCATAGGGACAAGACGCAATGGCTCGTTTTGATACCGATAGTGAAAACCGTCAGATTCAAAAAGTTGATACCAGTACCGATTATGCCCTTGCAAGGCAGGTCCGGCAGCGCAATTTAGCCGGTCAGATCAATACTTTGCTGCTGCAACCGGCGGTTTTCTTCCGCACGCTGCCTTCAATGGACCTGACCCGGCAGTGGCTCTGGGTTGGGGTTCTGGTGTTGATGTTGATCGGTTATAGCGCAGTTCGTCAGGCGGAAGCAGGCACCAGCGTTGCTGACACTATGACGCCGCCCGTGGCAGATTTTGGTGGTGATGAGTTCTTCGGTGGCTCATTTGGTGCACCGCCGCCCGGTGTGCAAGTTCCCGGCTCTGGCGGCGACAATATTGGCGATACGGCATCTACATGGACGACGTTCCTGCTGGCGGCGACTGGTGTGGTGCTGGTCTGGTTCGGTCAGACGATACTGCTGATTGAGGTGTCGCTGTTCAACGGGCGTCCACCGTCCCTTGGCAAGAACTTCCAGATCGCAGTTTGGGCGAGCATTCCGCTTGGCTTAATGGCGCTGCTTCAGGTTGTGTACATGTTGACCGATGGCACCATTGGCGACCCCGGAATTTCTGGTCTGCTGGTGGAAACTGATTTCTACGCAGATCAACCAGAATTCGCTCGCGCACTCATGTTATCGCTGGCGTCGATTATCACGCTGCCCTGGATTTGGAGCATGATCCTCATCTATTACGGGGCGCGAAATGCGCTGCGTGGAAAGTGGTGGTCATCGCTGCTGGTCGTCGTTGTGTGGGCGATTGTGCTGACAGTGGCTCCGGTGGTGACTGGCGAGGTCGATGCGTCCATTGAAGGGCGGCGTGAAGGGCAGGACGATAATGCCGAAAATATTCTTGAGCCGGATTTCGGTGGCGATAATTTCGATTTCATGCCACCGGGTGATGGCACATTCTCCCCAGAAGGTAGGGGAATCAATGGCGAGGATATGGAGAGGGAACGTCCCCAGGAGCCTCCAGACACGGGCGACCGTAACCGGGATGAAAGCGGACCTTCGGAGCCTGGTGCTGAGGCCGAAGCAACGGACGAGGTCGAGTTGACTGTGGAACCGGAATCCACTGCCGAAGCCACTGAATCGCCGGAATAGGCAAGGGTGAATCGTGATGAGTCAACGCACAAATGGTCGTGTGCCGATGTTGATCGGTCAGCACATTGAGAAGCAGTTTACACTTGGCGATCAGATGGTCTACGCGCTGCGCGACGTATCTATCATGATCCCGCAGGGGCAGTTTGTTGGTGTGATGGGACCGAGCGGTTCTGGCAAAAGCACACTGCTGTATATTCTTGGCGGGCTGGACCGACCGAACGAGGGCGAAATCGAGGTCGCCGGGCAGCGTCTTGATATGATGCAGGGTGATGATCTGGCGGGATTTCGTCGTGACAAGATCGGTTTTGTATTTCAGGCTTTTCATCTGGTGCCGACGATGACCGCATTGGAGAATGTGGCGTTACCCGGTGTATTTGCCAGTATTCCGCGTGATGTCCGCGAGGCACGGGCAAGCAAACTGCTCGATACACTGGGCATGAGTGATCGTCTTGATCATCGTCCTTCCCAACTATCCGGCGGTCAGCAGCAGCGGGTGGCGATTGCCCGCGCCCTGTTCAACGATCCGCCGATTATTATGGCGGACGAGCCAACCGGTGCGCTTGACTCAAAAACGGGTGAAATCGTGATGCGCTTGCTACGCTGGTTGAGTAAAAAGCGCAAAAAGACGATTCTTGTCGTTACGCATGACCCGACTGTCGCGGCATATGCAGATCGGCTGGTGCATATTCAAGACGGGCGCATTATTGACGATGAGATTGTAGAAGCGGCAGCCGCTATGCCTGTGGTGAGTCCGTCTGAAAAACAGGAAGAGGATGATTATGTCGCGTAACCTGGGAAACCCTTTTGCGCGTGCTGCACTGGTAGTACTGTTGCTGTCATTGATTGGCCTTTCTGTGTTGCAATCGGGCGTACATGTCAGCACAGCACAGGTGGAAGTGACGGCGGTTCCCTGCGCAGAGCGAACGATTAGCTTTACAAATTTCGAGCCGCGCCGGATCACGAGCGGTCAGCAAGCTACGCTGTCGATTCTGGGTTCTGATTTCGGACCGGAGACGACAGTCCGGCTGCGCGGGTTTGGCTTCCTCACGTCAACGCTTATCAATACCAGCGCGATCACCGCACAAATTCCGGCCTCGTTACCCGTGAGTTTGACCGGGTACGTGGTTGAAGTCGATGATCCCTGTCTGGCAACGCCGCTTACAGTAGGTGAGGCGGGGATTTTGGTTGCCCCGGCGCTGCCGCCCCCGGTAACGCTCCCGCCACCCACAATTGCCCCCGGCGAACCCAATTTGATTGTACGCAATTTTGCTGCGAACCCAGCACAGGTGGAGGCGGGACAGACTGTCTCGCTCGTGTTTGATGTGTTTAACCAGGGAAC
>DAOTXA010000263.1:0-6119 GCA_034435595.1 Anaerolineae bacterium
GATCCGGTCGTATCCCCTGCCCCCGGCGCACCCGCCCTGATTCCGCCCACACCCGCCCCTACAGACGGCGTGTATCGCGTGTTCGTCACGGCGGAGGGCGGCGTCATCGGCGCGTATACGATCAGCTACGGCAGCGGAACCACCCACCGCGAAGTCCGACGTGGGTTGATCGCCCCCGATTTACCGGCCACTGTCGGCGTAGATACCGCTGCCACCCGCGATGTGTGGAGTCTGTATCTGAGCGCGGGCGACATCATCTCGGCGGCGGCGCAGGCCATTGGTACAAGTCAGCTTGACCCGGTGCTGGAACTGGTCGCGCCGGATGATCCGCTGGGCGTGATCGCGGTCGATGACAACAGCGGCGGCGGAACCGGGGCGCTACTCAGCAACGTTCGCATCCAGCAAAGCGGGGTGTACCAACTGCGCGTGCGGTCGGTCGCGGGTGAGACGACCGGCTCGTATACGTTGGTGTGGCGCTTCGTCAACCGGGCACCGACGGCGACCCCCTTCCCATCCACTGCGCTACTGATGACGGTCGATGACACGATCGGCAGCGGTACGTACAGCTTCTACCCGTTCCAGGGACGGGCGGGACAGCGGGTGCGGGTGCGCGTCCTCGGACAAACCGGCGCGGGCTTTGACCCGGTGGCGGCGTTGGTCGCGCCGGATGGCACAGTCATCGCCGAAGCGGACGACACCGAAGGCGACCTTAACCCGCGCTTCATCGTGGAGCTTCCGGCAGATGGGACGTATCAGGTGCGCGTAAATGGCTATCGAGATGGCGGTCCGTTCACGCTGTTTGTAGAGGATGTGTTGCAGTAAAAGCGATAAAAGCGACTGAACCACGAAGAAAGAAGTACACGAAGAAACGCAAAGTCAAAAGCGTAACGCAAAGGCGCAGAGATTCGCAAAGGAATATAGATAAGGGGATTCCCGGCATGGCACGTCAGCGAACAGCGGGCGTAATTCTCTGCGCCTCCGCGCCCTTGCGTTGTGGTTTTCCCCTTCTATGCCCCCATCACCCCGGAAACCGGCGCGTCCCAGTCCAGCGCTTGATGACGAACCAGCATCGCGTCCATCGACTCTGCTGCATGAGATGGAAAGGGCGCGGTGCGGCGAATCGACAGGTCGGCATAGGCGTTCACACACTCGAAAATCGACGCCAGCGTGTTCCGCGTCTGGTTGACCATGAACAGCATATAATGTACGCGCTTCGCAGTCCGCCCCACCATGCGCAGATAGATGACGATCTCATCGCCAATCATGACTTCCGCCAGAAAATGCGTGTGATGCTCCAGGTCATAGCCGCCACCTTGATTCGCCCGTAAAAACGCTGGCGTCAGGCCGAACGCGGCTTTGGCGGGTTCCCATGCGTCATCGAATACAGCGAGATAGTGACGCATGTTCATGTGTCCGTTGTGATCCTCGTATTCCGGCGGGACGGTGAAACGGTAAACCGCATCCAGCGCGGTAATATCGTCCAATGACAAAGCAGGTGGTTTCATAGATTTTTCGCTCCTGTAGCGATAAAAATCAGTTCATACGAGTCAGTGATGAGTCAGCAAAACGATACGCCAACGACTCATAGATGAGTCTCGCTAATGGCTAAGTGTAGGCGTAGATATCCCAAATGGTGCTATCACCAGATTACCCAAATATTTTTGCGATAACAGATTTGTTTGGGATAAGTTTATCCCAAGTTTACCCAATGAAATACCTGTTCTGTTCAAAAGTCTGTCTAAAACCCTGTTCAAAACTTTGAACAGCCTGTTCAAAAGTCTGTCTAAAACTCGCCAGGCTGTTCAAAACGCCAATAGTTTTGAACAGAACACCGGGTCTGTCGAAAGTTTTGCACAGAAGCCTGTTCAAAACTTTTTTCCCAACTAACCCAAATTTAACAATTCGCTTGGGATACGCTTCGGGTAGCACTTGCGATATAACAGAGTGGCTTGTGATATATAACCCACATTACGCCACGCATGACAAAGTTTTGAACAGTTTGAACAGCCCTACTACTGCTACTATCTTTTTACTTCACTATCCTGGGAATGCTCAGGGTATTCAAATGCGACACCAACCCAACGTTATCGCACAAAGAACGAAGGGGGTGATACACTAAAGGCGAAACGGACAGAGTGCGGCAAATGACAATGAACCATGACGACGATTTTATGCAGCCAGACGAATTCCCGGCGTTTGACCCGGATCAGCCGGAAGACGACAAAGCGACGCCCGAAAAGCGACGCACAACGCAGCGCTTCTCCCCGCTGGAAGAAGTGGACGTGTTCTCGCTGCTGACGCCTGATGATGCCTCCTCTGGTGATGGGTTTGATATGGACGGATTCGACGAAGACGAGATGTATGATACGGATGGCATCTCGACCATCGAACCAGCACGCTCGCCGGATGATGAAATCGCTGCGCCTGCCGAACCCGACGCGACCAAGACGTATATCGCGCAGTTAGAGCACAAGGTGACTACACTACAGCATTTGCTGAAGGTGACGACGCGCTTGAACATGGCGCTGCTGGAAGCCGATAGCAAGCTGGACGAAATCCTCAACTACCTGATGGACGCCGCCGCCAAAATTACCGGCAGCGACGGTGCGGCGGTTCTGCTGTGGAACAATAATCGTCGCCAGTTGTTTTTCGCAGCGACTTCCAGCGATGGCCCCATGCATGACATCATCGGCAAGCCGGTGCCGCTGGATAGCATCGCCGGGACGATCTTCGGGGAACAATGCGCGATTCAGGTAGACGACGTGGGGCGTGATCCGCGTCATTACAACCGCATTGACCAGTTGACCGGTTTTAAGACCGAATCGCTGCTGGGCGTGCCCATGATCTCACGCGGGAAAGTGATCGGCGTGCTGGAAGTGGTCAACAAGCGCGAATTGCCCTGGACGTTTATGGATCGCAGCAACCTGGAACTGCTGGCAGAAGAAGCCGCCGTCGCTATTGAAGTGGCGCAGTTGGTCGTGGCGCTGCGCCGTGCCAACCGCGACCTGCGCGAAGTGGACAAGCTCAAGAGCAACTTCATCGCCATCGCCAGCCACGAGCTTAGAACGCCGCTCGGCGTCATTATGGGGTATGCCAGTTTCCTCATGGACGAGAAAGACACCGATGTCAACAACCACGCCACGAAAGTGATGAACAGCGCGGTGCAACTTCGCGGGATCATCGAGGGGATGGTGAACCTGCGTTACCTGAAGCAGAAGTCATCCGAACTCAATCGCAAGCCGATGGCCTTGCAGGATGTGCTGGACGACATCCACCGCGACATGCTGACCCTGAGCGCGGATATAACGCAGTACAATGTCGATTTCCGGCGTCCTACGCGAGAAGAAGGCGCGATGCAGGTCAATGTAGACCGCAGCCGCATCACGATGGCGTTCATCAATATCCTGAATAATGCGTTTGCCTTCACAGAAAAAGGCGGCAGTATCACCGTCGCCGCGGACCTCAACGAGTCAGATGTCTGGATCAGCATCACAGATAGTGGTGTCGGCATCGAGAAGAAGAACCTCAAGAAGATTTTTGATGAGTTCTTTCAGGTCGAGGACCATATGACACGCCAACATGGTGGACTCGGCATCGGCCTCAGCATCACGAAGGCGCTGGTCAAGGCGCATGGCGGTCGGGTGTGGGCGGATAGTCCCGGCCTCGGTCATGGCGCGACCTTTACCGTCTCGCTGCCGCTGATGCAGCCGGAACCCACTCGCCGCGAGAAAGCGGTCACCGACTATCTCAAGCCGCCGCCGGGGATGGATGAGTAGGGCGCTAAACCGATTTCCCTTTTTCCTGTAGACTGAACAGGAACATGGGGCTATTGTGAGTCTCTCGTATCAATCCCAGCAAACGCCCTGTAAATTGAAAATACTTCGCATTGGAATCGCTGCACGATGGCGACTGCGTACATGACCAATCCATCTCTACCCACCAAAAAACACTATCCCTTTTCCACCCGTACACTGATTGACCTGTATAACGCGGGCGAACTGCCGGGTATCGCCGCGCTGACCGTCGAACCGGTGTATGGCTATGTGGGGCGCATCGTCTACACGGACGGACGGGTGCGCCTGTTTCGCAGCACCAACCTCGGCGTTAACAATCACGGCGCGGTCGAGATCAGCAAGGACAAGGGGTACACACGCTATTTTCTGGACGGACTCGGCTATAGTGTGCCGCAAGGTCGCACGTTCTTGCTGCCGGATTATGTCTCGCTCATTGACAACAATTTGCGGCGCTATGGTTTTTCCGGCTATCCACAGGCGGAAGTTGACGCGATTGATGCCTATATCCGCGACACAGTCGGGTATCCGTGTTTCGTCAAGGCCAATGAGGGATCACAGGGGCGCGGCGTTCACAAGTGCTATGACGCCGACGATGTACGCGCCGCCGTCGAGGACTTCGCACGGGAGAAGGTGCGCGTGTGCGTGGTAGAGCGAGATGTCGCGCTGCCAGATTATCGGGTGTTGGTGTGGGGCGGTATGGTGCGTATGGCCTATCACCGCAAACCATTCACCGTCGCCGGGGACGGCGCATCTACCATCCGCCAATTGATTGAAGCGGCGCAGACAGATTTCAACGCACGCGGACGGAGTGCGCTGGTAGACGCCGCAGACAGCCGATTAAACGCGATGCTCACCCGTCAGGGCTACAAAGCCGATGCAATCCCGCAAAATGGCGTACAGGTCCAAATACATGCCTTCTCGAACGCATCGACGGGCGGCGCAGTCGAAGATGTGACGGGTCGCCTGCACACGCACTGGAATGAGCTGTGCGTGCGCGTCACCGCTGAAATGGGGCTGCGTCTGTGCGGGGTCGATCTGGCGTGTGCGGATATCGAATCTGCGGATAGCGAATACGCGATTATCGAGATCAACGCTTCGCCCGGTCTGGACAACTACGCCGCAGCCAGCGATCTGGCAGCCTCTCGCGTCCGCGATCTATACCGCGACATGCTGCGCTGATCTTCGGCTGGACAAAATAACACGAATGTTCTAATCTGATAGTAGGCTGAATCAGACAAAGGACATCATCATGAGCTTACCATTCCATAGCACGCTGTACGTCTACTGCAACGACATCGCCGCCGTTCAGAAGTTTTATACTGAAATCATCGGCATGGATGAAGTGTACTACGATGCCGGTCAGGGGGCGCTGACCTACAACAGTGGGGGGTTGTACATTGTCTTTATGAAGGCGACTTCATTGCGCCCGGAAAACGATCAGTGGGCGAAAAATCCCGGCTATAAAGGTAGCGGCGAGGACGAGTCGCCGTCGTGGGTGATCACGGTTCCGGCGGCTGTCTTCGATACGATTCACCAACGGCTCAAGGATGCGGATGCGCCGCTGCTGGATGATGTGCAGGAACCGCAGCCGGGACACAGGCAAATTCTGACGCGAGACCCGATGGGCATGTCAATCGAAATTTATGCCGCGCCCGAAAACGGCACGTAATACACGAGCAGACAGGCAGTAGAAGCGGGCGTTTTTGAGACAACTCGCCGCCTCATCTGCACATGTGACGAAAAACAGGCGCCCTCGTACCGGAGGTCGCCTGTTTTAGATGGTTGCGTCACGGTGTCATTATTGCTGTTGGCGGATTTGCATCGTCGCGGGGATGACGAGGATTTCCGGCATCAGGGCGTCAATATCTTCAGAGCGGGCGATTACGTCCAGAATCGCCACCATACCCGCTTCGACTTCGGTGATGAAGATGCGTTCTGTCCCGCCGACGATATCCACGTAGAAGACGGTGCGCTGGCTTGCTTCGGGGCCGGGAATGGTGAGCGTTTCTACTGCGGATAGTTCAACATCAGGGCGGCTGGATGCGATGGCCTCGCGCAGGGTTTCGCCCAGATTGCCCGATGCGTCGAAGCCGGTGGTCAGGTTGATGAACATCCACATCTCGCCTTCGTCGGGGACCTGTGTTGAGTCGTAGACCTTCATGCTGGTTTCGACCGTGTTCATAGCGATGATCTGCGCACCCGCGTCCATAATCAGGAACCAGATATCAGGGTAGACAAACGCGACGGCTCCATTTGCAGAGACGTGCGTTCGCACTCCGCCTTGATATAGTGCGGTCTGTTCGTCGTTGTCATCGGCGGCGTTAT
>DAOTXA010000264.1:0-6028 GCA_034435595.1 Anaerolineae bacterium
ACGACCTCGTCGCCCGGACCCGCCTGTTCGACATCGGTAGTCACGTCGATGGTCAACTCTTTGCGGCTGTTATCCACGCCGAGTTCGAGCAGGCCCATGCGGAAGCCCGCGACCGGGTTGTTTTCGTCTACGCCTTTGACGAGGAACACACTGACGAACGCATTGGGCGCGAAGGTGTCGTCAATCGGCAGTTCATAAACGAAGCTGTTGTTCGCCAGAGTCACAACTTCGCTGGTGAGCAGGTCGCCACGCTCGACTGTAATCAACGCGGTGGCTTCCCCCTGGAAGGGCGAGGTGATGAGAATCTGCGCCGTTTCACCGATTTCGTAGTCGGTTTTGTCGGCGATGAGGTCAATACGGTTGCTATTTTGCTGTCGCCAGCTTACGTAATTGCTGCCGCTGACCCACATGGTTGTGGCGGCGCGGATTTCGCGTCCGGCGTTGTCGCGGGTGCGAATCTTCGCCTTGTATGTGCCGCCGAACTCCGGCGTGAACGTGAACGTACCGCGTCCGTTTTCGCCGGTGGTGACGCTACCGGCTGTGACCGGGATTTCTTCGACTTCCCACGTCCAGATGGTGCGGCCCTGCGGGTCGAGTTCCTGCACGCTGGACCAGTTGCGCTCTACGATTTCGATCTCGATACCCTGATCTGCGAGGGGTTGGCTATCCCAATCGACCGCAATCAGGTTGACGGTCGCTTCCTGTCCGGCGGTGCTGACGTAATTTTCCGGCCTTGCGCCGATGTAGACATTGCCCTGATGGACGACGACTGCGGCGCGTCCGGCGACGGCCTGCCCGCTTTCGTCACTGACGGTGGCTTCGATGGTGAGGCGCTGGCTTTGGGTAGAGTCCTCTAAGTCGGCGTCGAGTTCAATGACGAACTGTCCGTTGGCGTCGGTCGTGCCGGTTCCGCTGGCGATGCGCCCCTGTGACGAGCCGTAAAACTCGCCCGGTCCGCCGTCGGGATCGTAATCCACGAAGTCGTAGCGTCCGCCGGGGCCGTCATACTCGAAGAAGTAAGGGTTGGCGACGACGTTGTACTCGACATCTGCATCGGTGACCAATCCGCCGAAGAAGAAGCGGGCGTCTACGGTGACATTGATGGATTCGCCCTGCGCGACTTCCGGCTGTTCTGGCGTCAGATCGACCTCGAATTCCGGCAGGCGATATTCCGCGACACCGAAGGAGATTGACGTACCCGCGTTTTGCCATTCCACCGCCGAGGGTAGGCTGACCTCGATCCGGTAGAAGCCGAGTCCGGCATTCGGCGGCAGGTCGATTTGCCCGCTAAAGGTGCCAAATTCGGTCAGCGGCATATCCTGACTGAAGATAATCTCGTTTTGTTCGTTATAGATGAACACCGGGACTGTCTCGCCATCGTAAGGCGTGTAGCTCACGTCATCACGGGTGCGAACCGATCCCCGGAAGTAAACGGGTTGGTCCGGGCGATAGAGCGGACGATCCGTGTAGACATAGGCATGATACCGCTGCGGGTAGAAGTCCGAATTCTGGTTAAAACGCCAGGGATCAATGCCATCTGACCAGTTGAGCGCCGCCAGACCAAAGTAAGTTCCGTCGTTGAGGACGGCGAGACGCTGCACATACAAATCGTTAATGCGCGGCGTATCGATGGTGACGAGGCCGTTTTCGTCGGTGAGTCCGGTAGCGGTGGGTACGAAATCGCCCTGCTGTGCTGTGCTGCCGAACAGGAAGGGCGGCAGATACACGCCGATGGGCGCATTGGCGATGGGCAGCCCGGTATCGACATCAGTCGCCCACACCGTCACGCTGTCGACCGATGTCTTGATAGTCAGGTTGGCGTTGGCGACGATGGCGAAATCCTGCTGTTCCAGCGGGAATTCAGGGTCGTTTGAGTTGGGCGCGGTCACGTTCATATAGTAGATGCCCGGTTCCAGTGCGCCTGCTTCGCCCTGGTTAGCGGGAGCCTGTGCAGGAGCCTGTTGTTGCGCGGATTGCGGGCGTGTTTGCAGGTCCATGAAGTACTCGTCACCGACGGATTCCGCCACCCAGACGCGGCGCTCGTCGCGTAGTTGGACTTCCCACCACAACAGTTCGTTGGCGCAGACGGGGCCACCGACGATTGGAAGCTGGTAATCACGATACAGCAATTCGATAACTTCGCCGTCCGGCGGCGCAGACCGCGCACGCAGCGGATCGGGATCGGTGGTGACGATGGCGATATCGCCCACCTGCAAGCGTGTGGGAAGCAGCGTCGGGCAGTTGTCGGCGGCGGCCTGCGCACCAGCATTGCTATCCGGGGGTAGTGGGCCACCTGCGTTGAGGTCGATCAGGTCATAGCGCAGCGCGTTGATCGGAGCGACCGATTCCACACGCCAGCGGCGCAGCAGATCATTGCCAGACGGCACGAAATCGCGTGTCGGGTTATAGCTGTACTGGTCGCTGAGGAGACGCAGACCGAAGGTTTCCAGCGGTACGCGGTAGACTTCAACGTCAAAGTAGGGGATGTTGCGATGGCTGACAAACAGACTCGTCTGCTCGCGGGCGGCGTTGAAGAAGTTCACGCTCCCGGCGGTACGGGTCTGAAGCTCCGGGCGATAGGGTCCGGTTATATAGCTGAACGTCAGCGGTTGGTCAATGGTGTTGCCGTAGGGGTCTGCCATGCCCGGTTGGACCGTGATGGTATATGCGGTACTCGGTTCGGTCGGGAACGAGACCTGTACGCTATCATCCCAATTTTGGTAGAAGTATTCCGGCTCGCGCCAGGGTTCAGGGTCGATGATGACCTTGCCTTCAAGTGTCTCCTGATCCATCGGTGAGGCGAAGAACAGCGTCACCCCACCGAAAGGCGCGGCGCTGTCTTCACCGTCCTGCGGGAAGGTGCTGATAATCGCCGGGGCCGGAACGGTGCGGAAGGTCGAAACCGTTGGGCCAGCCAGTGCGCCGCCTGCGGATCCGGTGGCTCCGGTCAGCGACACTTCATACAGCGTGTTGAGTGTCAGCAACTCATCGGGCGTAAAGCGGAATCCGCGTTCGTCGTCGGCCCATTCAAACGTGCCGGGGACGACTGTGCCGTTTGCGGTATCGCGCAGGGCAAATGCCGCTTCGGTGTTGGCGATGTTCATCGGTTGGTTGAAGCGCACCTGAACCGTCCGGTCTAGGACGATGCCGGTATCGGCGTCACGCGGGTTGAGGTCTTCTACGAGGGGCGGCGCGACATCGAAGTTCCAGCTAAAGGGTTCGCCGAGGACGGAGCCGTCAACGGCGGTCAGTTCGGCGGGGACGGTCACGCTGTAGGTGATGCCGCCTGCCCATGCTGTCTCCGGGCGGAACTGGAATATCGACGTGTTTAGCCATTCACCTGTGCCTTCAATGTTGGGGCTGATGGTCACCGGCGAAGGTAGATTTGCCATTGCATCAAGGTTGCCCAGCGGCACGACCGGACGGTTAAAGATGACGGTCAGGACGGTATCGGGTGTGACGCCGGGAGCATCGGGCGCGGGCAGCACCTCGACCAATGCAAGGCCGTCTGTGTCCCCGGCGAGGATGACGCCTTCCGGCGGCACGTCGGCGGGTGGCGGTGCGTCGGGTGTAGATGGCGGCTGCTGTGCCGCAACAAAGCTGACGCTTAACCCGGTAAGCAGGGTAGCGATCAGCAAGCCTAGAAACAATCGTCGCATGGTTTTATCCCCCAAACGGTATGCGTGTGTTTGTGTTGCAGATGTTCGCACTCTTTATTATAAGCGTGATGTGGTGGATGTGCGTCCTACGCCGGGGATGCGATTAGTCTACGCTAGACTGCCGGGTTGGTTACGACGCTGTAAATTCCCTCAACCTGTATTCGACACCGTTTTCGCTATAAAATAGGCTGCGATCTATTCCCGCGTGCGAAAAGGAACCCGATGGACGGGGAAGCTATTTTATGAGCGAAGAAAACGACAAACTAAATCGCGTGTTGCGAGCAATGGCGACTGGCGACATCGACCTCAAGGTGCAGGCGTTGAGCAAATTAGCCTCCCCATATTTCGATGGCAATCACGAGGTCCTTATGGCGGTGCGGCGCGTGCTGCTGCGCGAACATAGTGACTATCGCTCGTACAAGGTGCGGGCAGCGGCGGCACGCACACTCGGCGCGATCGGTGGCGATGGCGCGATTTCTGCATTGCAACTGGGCCTCGAAGACGAGCACGAGCGCGTGCAAATCGCAGCAATTGAACAGTTGGCGGCGCTCGTCGGGGCGGGGATGCGTGACCGTTTCGTCGCCCTGCTGGAAGATGACAGCGCCAGCGTCCGCATGACCTGTCTTGAAAAACTGGCGCAGATCACCACGCCAGCAGTAGACCGCCCCTATGTTGAGATCATTGAGCGGCTGGCAGATCGTGAGGACAGTGTGCGTGATGTGGCGCGGCGCGTCCTCAGTCAGTCCGGGGAATTTGCCGTGCCGCCTCTCATCGACGCCTTAGGGGATACCAACTCCACGATACGCGGCGCGGTGGCAGATTTGCTGGGCGAAAGCGGCGACGAACGCGCTCGCAATCCCCTGCGCAAGGTCGCCACTAACGATGACTCGTCGTGGGTGAAATCGCGGGCGGATATGGCGCTGGACACGCTGCCGAAAGAGCAGTTCGTGCAGCCGAAGGTCAAACGCGACGTGCCAGAAGCAGGCACGCTGGGCACTATGCGCTCTGAAGCGCCGAAGTGGTCGCGGCACGGCGCAAGCGAAAACATGACCATCGAGCAGATTCAGGCCATGCTTGATTCACTGGACTTACGGTTGATGAACGGCGAGATCAGCGAGGCGCTATACCAGAAGTTGCTGGTTCGCTGGCAGGCACGTCTCAACGAGATCAAGGGCGGGGACGCCTAGACTCGTAGCGGGCCTACTCGTAGCGGAGTACGTTCAACACCCGCTCGCGGACAGCGACCCGCGCACTCAAAAACGTCGCTGTGCCGCCAATCAGCACCGCCGCGGCGATCAACCCGACGGCTACCGGCATCGCGTCGTCGGGGATGATGATCGCGTCTATCAGGCCGAAATTGGTCATAATATAGACGCCTGCCCCGCTGAGTCCAATGCCGATGATCCCCCCCAGCAGGCTAATCAGCACATTTTCCAGCAGCATGATGCGTAATACGCGCTTGCCTTTGAGTCCGACCGCTTTGAGGATGCCAATCTGCCGCCGTCGTTCCAGCGTGGAAAGAGCGACCGTGTTCGCCATGATGACCGCCGCCGCCCCTAACGACAGGATGCCTACGAGAATCGGCAGGGCGCTAAACTGGTCGATTAACTGGCTGAACAGACTATCTACAAAGCCGACATCCAGCACGAAGATCAGCGGCGCGGCGATGTTGACCATCACCTCGTTCTTCGCGTCTTCGGGAACCTGTAACACGGTGAACGGTAGCGCCTCGCTGCGGTCGAGGTCCATCAGACCGGGCGGAAGCTGAATGTCGCCTAAAAAGGCCGATTGCAGGTTCGTCTCATCGCGTGGTGCGGTGAGGCCGACGACTTCAACCGTAAATTGGGTACGTGGGTCACGCGTATACTGAAGCACGATCTCTGAGCCGACATCCATACCCATGACATCGACCAGAAATTCGCTATATGCTACCACCGCGACCGGCTGCCCGAAGTCGGTATTGGTCAGGGCGCGTCCGCGTGTAATCTCGCCGGTCGCTGGATTGGGATTCGTCGTCTCCTGCACACTGGTCTGACGATAATAGCCAGACTGTGTAACACGGCTTCCGTCCGCCTGTGTATAACTGGTATCGGTCGATTGCCCATCGACTTGTACCACCTGTACGCCGACATCGTACCAGCGCGTGACATAGTCGATCTGATCGCCCATTTCCTCGATTTTGCCATCGATGATTGCTTGTCCGGCTTCTGGCAGAATTGGAATCACGAACACGTTGCCGCCGAAGGTATCGGTCAGCGTTACCCGTAGAATCTCGCGCACGCCCTCGCCCACAAAAGCGATGCTGCTGAGTGCAAACATCCCGGCAGTGATGGCGAGCAGCGTTGTGGCGGTGCGGGTGCGGCGTGTGG
>DAOTXA010000265.1:0-12733 GCA_034435595.1 Anaerolineae bacterium
ATCAACGCCATGCCAGAGCGCAACCGCTTCCTGCGCGGGATGGTCAGTTGGGTCGGCTATCGTCAGACGGGTGTTGTCTACCATCGACATAGTCGCTACGCGGGAAAAACGAAGTTCACACTGCGCAAGATGATCCGCTTTGCAACGGACGCCATCACCGGATTCTCGTATTTTCCACTGCAACTTGCCAGCTACGCGGGATTCCTGTGCGCCGGGTTGAGTGCGCTCGCCATTCTGATCGTCATCGCGCTGCGCCTCTTCGGTGCAGATGCGCCGCTGCTCGGTCAGGCGACGACACTGGTCGCGGTGTTATTTCTGGGCGGCGTGCAGTTGATCGGACTCGGCATCATCGGCGAGTATCTGGGACGCATCTACGACGAGGTCAAAGGGCGTCCCCTCTATCTCATTGATCAAGCGTGGGGCATTCCCGAAAAAGAGGTGCAATCATGACACAGGCCAACATCAGCATACACGCAACAGACAACGATTTCACACCATCCCGCGCCCTGCCCTTCGGTTTGACGTGGTCCATGCTCGGCCTCACCATGATCCTTGTTATCGCCGCTACCCTACGGTTAGTGGACGCAGCAACCTTTGCCGATGGTAACACCTATTACACCGCCGCCGTCGAGAACATGCTGCAATCACCGTCAAATTTCTTCTATGCGGTCGCGGATGCAGGCGGCGTCACTGTTGATAAGCCACCAGTCGCCCTGTGGATTCAAGCGACATTCGCGGCGGTTCTCGGCGTCAGCGGATTCTCGGTTACGCTGCCTTCAATCATCGCAGGGACGCTATCCGTGTTGATTCTGTACCATATAGTCAAGAAGCAGTTCGGTACCAGCGCCGGGTTGATTTCCGCGCTGGTGTTAGCTGTGACGCCCATTGCCGTCGCGGTAGACCGCACCAACAACCTTGATAGCATCCTGATTTTCTTCCTGCTACTGGCGACATGGGCCTTCGTCCGTGCGGTCGAAACGGGAAAATGGCGACACCTGCTGCTGGGTGCGATGCTGGTCGGTGTGGCGTTCAACGTGAAGATGCTACAGGCCTATTTGATCGTCCCCGCGTTGTTCGCCGCGTATTTCTTCGCCGCGAAAGTCCCCTGGCGCAAGAAGGTCGTTCAACTTGGGGTGACGGCGGTTGTACTGCTGGCAGTGTCGCTGTCATGGGCGATCATCGTGGATTTGACGCCCGGAGATCAACGTCCATATATTGGCGGCAGCGAATCCAACAGCGTCATAGAACTGGCCCTCGGATACAACGGCCTTAACCGTCTGCTTGGCAATGATGGTCCCAGCCTCACCGGGAACAGTGACGGCGGTCAAAATGGCGGCGGTCAAAACGGCGCGAATCAGGCCCGAACGCAAAATAATGGTCAAGGACAGAATGCAGGCGATCAGAGCAACGCAAACGCACAGGCTCCCGGCAGTGATGGCGACGGACGGGGTAACGGACCCGACGGCAGTGCCGAAATCGGCAGTCAGGGTGCGACTCGCCTGTTTGAAACTGCACTCGCAAACGAACTGGCGTGGCTGCTCCCCTTTGGATTGCTAGGCATTGGCGTGTTAATCGTGCGCCGCAGACCCACCCTGCCCATCCAGCGCGAACATCAGGCAGTGATTTTGTGGGGCGGATGGTTGGTAACGGGGGTCGTGTTTTTCAGCGTGTCGAGTTTCTTCCACGCCTACTACTTGGCGACATTGGCCCCGGCACTGGCGGCCCTGGTCGGCATCACCACTATGACGCTGTTTGATCTCATCCAGGAGAAGCGCAACACCGGGTACACGCTTACGGGGACACTGCTGGTGATCACAGTGACGGCGCAACTCTATTTCGTGACCCTGTACGACGTGTCACCGCTGACCTACGGGCTGCCGCTGGCAATCGCCGGGAGCGCCCTCATGCTGGCGTTGATGTACGATACCTGGCACGCAAAATCTACATGGAGCAAAGCCGCCTTCGTTGCCGTCCTGATCGCCGTTCCCGCTATGTGGAGCATTTCGACAGCCACCAACACAACGGGTATCCTTGCGCTCCCCGCCGCTTATGCTGGCGAAACTGCGAACGCACCCAACCAACGCGCCAACACAGGCAGCGCATATGACGACCTCGTCGCAGAAATCGAAGCCAGTGGCAACGAAACCACATACGATCTCGTTGTGGATAGCTCGATGGTTGGCGGCAACATCGTGCTGAACACCGATCTGAATGTGCTATATCTTGGTGGATTCAACGGGCTGGACATCATATACACAGCGGAATCCTTCGCAGAGATGGTCGAAAGCGGGGAAATCGGCTACGTCATGAGCGGATCAAACGTGGAAATCAGCAACTATGTAAGCGCGACCTGCACGCTTGTTGAAGGCGTATCACTGCCATCTGGCAGACCTGGGGGCGGCTCCCTATCAGGTGATGACGCTCAGAACGGACGCCCCTCACCGGGATCCCCACCCCGCGACGACGATGGACCCGGTAGGTTTGGCGGCGCATCCGAGTTGTATAACTGTGGCGGATAGGCCAGAATACAACATGTTCCGGGGTAGGGATTTCCCTGCCCCGGCTGATACTTCCCACACACAGGAGATCGCCATGACAGACCAACCGAATATCGTGTTTATCCTCGCCGATGACATGGGTTACGGCGATTTTTCCGCGTTTAACAACGGTCGATCACAGACGCCCGCCATCGACGGCCTTATGAAAGACGGCCTGAGTTTGACGCAGCAGTATACAGCATCACCCGTGTGCAATCCGTCCCGCGCCGCGCTGATGACCGGGCGTTATCCGCACCGCACCGGGTCCATCGACACGTTGGAATGGCGCGGACTCGAACGACTGGCCCTGCGCGAACAAACCATCGCGCAACTACTCAGCGCCGCCGGATACTGCACCGGGCACATCGGCAAATGGCATCTTGGCGCATTCGATGTAAGATACTCGCCCACACAGCGTGGATTCGATGAGGCCGTGTGCTTTCGCGGCGGGATGCACGATTACTACGATTGGCGCATCGAATACAATGACCAACCTCAGCACACCGACGGACGTTACCTCACCGACGTATGGACAGAAGAAGCAGTCAGTTTTATTGAGCGCCACCAGAAGAACACGCCCTTTTTCCTGAGTTTGAACTACAACGCGCCGCATACGCCGCTCCAAGTCCCCGACGAGGATGCGCAGCCCTTCCGCGAAACAGGTGAATTTACCGAGGGCGTGTGCCGTATCTACGGCATGATACGCCGCATGGATGCCGGGATCGGGCGCATTCTTGAAACGATTGACAAATGTGGTCTGCGCGAGAATACGGTCATCATCTTTACATCGGATAACGGCCCGCAGTTCAGCAAAAAGGGCGATGACCCGGCAACCGATATTTTCCGCTTCAACTGCAACTTCAACGGCGCAAAGGGCATGGTCTACGAAGGCGGCGTGCGTGTGCCATTGGTGATTCGCTGGCCTGCCGGATTAACCGGGAACGGTCGTCGCTTTGACGGCATGGCTCACTTCACCGACTGGTTCGTCACCATGCTGGCGATGGCAGGCGTGACCCCGCCGGGTGATCGCACCATTGACGGCATTAATTTGCTGCCGACGCTGCAAGGAGAATCTGACGAAACATGTGACAAACGCTTCTGGCAGTGGAACCGGTATACGCCCGTACCAGAATGTAACGCCGCCATTCGTGATGGTGACTGGAAACTGGTGTTTCCCCGCATTCAAGAGGCGTTCGTGATGCCCGAAAATCACCTGCTACAAATCAGCATGTATAACTACGAGCATTTCGTAGAAAACGGCCTCATCATCGAACCGGAACCGGAACGGGAGGTTCCATCGCCCCACGCCCCGGAACTCTATAACATCGCGGATGATCCACTGGAAAAAAACAACCTTGCAGGCGTGGAGCCGGATCGCGTGAGAACAATGCGCTTAGACATGGAAAACTGGTTCGAAGATGTGGAACGCGAGCGCCACACGATCATAGACTAGCCTCATCGGTCGAAGGGTCGGCATTGACGCCGCGCAAGCCGCCGTCTACAATATGTCATTCCAGCGCCCTGATGCGCTTTCTTTGTGTATGATTTTGGCACACTGTCCTGTCTGATGGCCTGTCCATCGTTGATGGACGTGCTTTAAGCCTGAAGAGGAGTTTAGACCTGTGGCTGATTTCAAAATTGAAGCGGAAGTAAGGACGATCACCGGCAAGAAGGTGAAGCGCGTCCGTGCAGCGGGCATGGTGCCGGTAATCGTGTATGGCCCGAAGATCGAACCAATGTCCCTGCAAATCCCCTATCGCCCGCTGGAAATCGCGCTGATGCAAGCAGGCGGTACCAACATCATTGACATCATGGTCGATGGTAATGCAACACCTGTACTGGCGCGTGACGTGCAGCGTGATGTGTTGAAACACACCATCAAGCATGTTGATTTCTTCGCTGTTGATATGGCTGCTACCATCGTCGCCGATATCCCCGTAAATCTGATCGGCGAAAGTCCGGCAGTTGTCGCCCGCGAGGGTATCCTCGTCACCGGGACGAACTCGCTGGCGGTCGAAGCCCTGCCTGCCAACCTCATCAACGAAATTACCATCGATATCTCAAAGCTGGAAAATGTCGGCGATTCGATCCTTGTAAGCGACCTTGACCTCAACGCGGATTTAAAAATCCTTAATGATCCTACGGAAATGCTGGCGACTGTCTCGCAGCCTGCTGCCGCTCGTGCTGAACTGGTCGATGAGATGGACGAAGCGCTTGAAGAAGAAATTCCAGAAGGTGCCGAGCCGGAAGTCATCTCGCGTGGTAAAGACGAAGAAGACGAAGAAGACGAATAGCAACTGCGTCTGCGTCACAAGCATCAAATTAAAAACCGGCGGCTTTATGACCACCGGTTTTTGCTTTTTATATTGTGATCGACGATATACTACTCAACGGTGGTCGTATCTTCTTCATCCACCTCGGCGTTAGCAATTTCAATCGCATCCCCGGCACGCAGCACCGTCACCCCGACGACATCATCATCCCGCGAGACATTCATCAACGTAACGCCCTGCGTACTCCGCCCTGTCTCGCGGATGTCTTCCAGTGTCGTGCGTAACACCGTTCCCAAACGCGTCATCAACATTAGTTCGTCGCGGTCGTTGACGCAACGCATCGCCACAATCGGCCCCGTCTTTTCGTTTTTCGCCAGCGTGCGCATCCCCAGACCGTACCGCGCCTGTGTGTGATACTGATCCAGCGAGGTGCGCTTACCAAAGCCCTTCGTCGTCACCACCATCAAATGCGAGTGATCGTCACAAATGACATCCATCCCGGCGACGAGATCGCCCTGCACCAGCTTAATTGCGTTGACACCACCAGCCGGACGGCCCATCACGCGCACCTGGTCCTCGTGGAAGCGAATCGACTGTCCCTGTTCTGTGACCAGCATAACGTGCTGATTACCGTCACTGTATTTGACCCAACCCAGCCAATCACCACCATTGAGGCCCATTGCGATCAACCCGCTGGGACGCACGTCGGCGAAGTCGGTTAAATGCACGCGCTTGATTCGCCCGTAGCGCGTCGCCATGACAAAGTAGCCACCGTCAAGGTTGAAGTCAGAGACGGGTAGCACCGCCGTGATGCTCTCATCCTGATCGAGCGGCAAAATCGTGTGGATCAATGAACCGCGTGTCGCTCTTCCTGCTTCCGGGATGCGATAGGCACGCTCTGAATAGACCTTGCCCTTGTCACTAAAGAACAGTACCGAGTCGAGGCTGCTGGCGAAGAAAATATCCTTGAGGGCATCTTCTTCTTTCGTCGCCATGCCGATTACACCCTTGCCACCGCGACGCTGTGCACGATACGCCATCGCCGGAACGCGCTTGATATAGCCGTTGACCGTCATCGAAATGACGACATTTTCCTCGCGGACGAGGTCGGCCTCGTCAAAGTCGGCGCTCCCGTAAATGATCTGTGTACTGCGTGCATCTCCGTAGGAGTCACGGATATCGCCCATATCGTCGCGGATCAACGCCAGAATCTTGTGCGGCGATTCCAGCAAATCGACCAGATAGTTGATTCGTTCCTGCACTTCATCGTATTCAGTCTGGAGCTTCTGACGTTCCAGCGCCGCCAGACGGCGCAACTGCATTTCCAGAATTGCTTCTGACTGCGGTTGGCTCAGATCAAAGCGGCTCATCAACTGGGCGCGGGCCGTTTCCGCATCCGGCGAACTGCGGATCGTCTGAATCACCAGATCAAGATCGGCAATCGCCCGCAACAAGCCTTCGAGGATGTGGGCGCGGGCGCGGCGCTGACCGAGTTCATGCTCAGAGCGGCGGACGATCACATCATAGCGATGCTCGACATAAATCTGCAATGAACGCTTAAGACTGAGCGTGCGCGGCTCGCTGTTAACCAGTGCCAGCATTTGAATGCTATACGTGCTTTGCAACTGCGTGAACTTATACAGGCGATTCAGCACCGTCTGCGGGATCGAACCACGTTTGAGTTCAATGACGAGTCGCATACCGTTCCGGTCAGATTCGTCGCGCAGGTCACGCACCGCATCCAACCGACCATCGCGCACCAATGCGACGATCCGCTCAATAATTGCTGTCTTGCTCACCTGATAGGGAATCGACGTGAACACGATGCGGAAACTGTCGCCGTTTTCTTCAATATCGGCAGTAGAGCGAATGACAACGCGGCCCTTGCCCGTCGCGTAGGCTTCCTTTAATTCCTCATCGACGACGATTTGCGCCCCGGTCGGGAAGTCTGGCCCCTGTACGAATTGCATCAACTCATCGACACTGATCTCGTCCACGCGGTCGTAGTTGTCGATAACGTATTCAATCGCAGACGTGATTTCGTTCAGGTTGTGCGGTGGGATACTCGTCGCCATACCGACGGCAATACCCGACGAGCCATTGAGCAACATATTCGGCAATCGCGCCGGAAGAACGGACGGTTCCGACAGCGTACCGTCGAAGTTTTCGGTGAAATCAACCGTGTTCATGTTGATGTCGGTCATCATTTCATCGGCGATACGCGCCATGCGTGCCTCGGTGTAACGCATGGCAGCGGGGCTATCCCCGTCGACACTACCGAAGTTGCCCTGACCGTCTACCAGCGGATAGCGCAGCGAGAAGGTCTGTGCCATACGGACCATCGCGTCATAAACTGCACTGTCGCCGTGCGGGTGATATTTACCTAGCACCTCACCCACGATACGCGCACTTTTCTTATAACCGCTGCTGGGGCGAATGCCCATGTCGTACATCGCATACAATATGCGCCGGTGAACGGGTTTCATGCCGTCGCGGGCGTCGGGTAGCGCACGGCTGACGATTACGCTCATTGCGTAGTCGAGATAGCTACCGCGCATCTCCTCATTGATGTTGATCGGGCGCACGACACCGATATGATCTATCGGACCGCCGCCATCGCCATTTCCACCACTACCATTGTTTGTTACCATAGACTTTTCCAGCGTGCCCCACGCCCTGTTTCTGCGCTAGACACGTCACTCCTTGTACCAGGCCGGTTTGTCGATGATCGGGAAATCAAGAGGGTGGCAGCGGGGCCACAAGTAGAGGTATAAACCTGTGGAAATTCCGCATCACTACTGCAACCTCTGATCGAAGAGTCGTACTTTAAAATAGCTACTCAAAGTTAGGGCAAAACCTTGTATATTATAGCTCAAATCAGGCAAAAACGCGAGTGTCGAAAACCCTGTTATCCCAAATGATACGTGCACATATCCCAAATTCGTGGGTAAATCTGTGATAAACCTTGCGATATATTTCCCAAACCGGTGCTATGATGGAAAGTCGAACAGCATACTGCGGATTTGCGGCCTCTTGATCGCACTCCAGGCGTTTGTGTTCGTGCCGCTATACGCGCAGACCTCGCCTTTGAAAACGGATGAATCCTGTCTGCCGCGTACCCTGCGCAGCGGATTCGCGGCTCTGCTGGTGATACGCGCACAACAGAATATGCTGGCTTCGCAGTTTGACAACGCCTATGACGATCTAAACGTGGCAATTGTCCTCTCACCACACAACCCTGCCCTACACGTCCTGCGGGGACAGGTGCAGCTTGCCCGTTACAAGTGGGATGCATCCGAATCCGACTACAATGCCGCGCTCGCCATCGACCCTGATTACGCGGACGCCTATTTTTATCGCGGGGTGCTGCGCTATTCGATTCTGCAAACGGGATTGTCTCTACGCGAGGATGCGCTGGCAGATTTTGAGCGTTATCTCGATCTTGCACCAGATGGCGAACATGCCACAAACGCGACACGCTATGTCACGTCAATTCAGGCGGAATTGGAAGCACTGAACGGGGATTAACACACAAAGCAAGGCATCCTATCAAGACGCCTGAAACTGAACTATCTATGACGAAAACGGCGCTAGCCGATGCTGCCTGTTGCCAGCAGCAGCGCCAGACCGATGACCGTCACGTTCATAAACAGGAAAATCGACAAAAACATGCGCTCAATCGCGGTCATGCCAAGAAACAGTGCGCTGCGTTCCACTGCGACAGTGCCGCCAATTTCATCGTCTTCAAACGGAACGAATGCTTCTTCATCTTCACGGGTGCTCTCACGCAGATCATCAAAGCCCATGACTGCCCCTTTCAAAACACAATAATTTGATTCTCGTTGCCCCGATATGATTGTAGCATGAGCCGTGCTTGCACGTACATTAGTATGCGATGATTTTGGACGATTTTCCTATACGATTACGATTTCTGGCATTCATGACGATTAACTGGCCCGCTTCCATACATTGGCGATCAACTCAAAGATCACCTGCCCCTCAACGGGGCCTTCCAAGCCGGGACGCTGCGTAATCGCTAGCAGGCGCGGATTGCCTTCCGGCGAAGAATCAGTCGGCTGCACGCCAATTACGACGGGAATATCCGGCAATGTGCCGAGGGAATAGCGGTCGTTTAGCGTCTCTAAGATCGCCGGGTCTTCAAATTTGTACAACCAGGAGAAATTGTCGTAGTCCTGTGCGGCGATCAGGTCGTTTTCCAGTGCCAGACGCCATGTGAAGAAGTCACGCCAGTCCAGCGCAGCAGCATCAAGTGTTTGCCCGGTTACAACCGACAAAACATCGACATCTGATTCCGGCTGTAAATTCGCCAGTAGATCGCCAATCGCTGTCTCGCCATAGTTAGCCGTCAGACTCTCGATCAAAAACGTGTTGGTGTTGATCTGCGCAAAACGCCCGACCAGCCACGACGCAACCCCCTGCCGCAGATAATAAGCATCCCAGGGGTAGCGTGGCGCACGGTCTGACAGCACCGAGTCAATCAAACGGTCTGCCACTAATCCGGCGGCCTCGAAGCGCCGTTGCGGGTCAAACGGCATATCCAGACGCGCACCATCAACGTAAGGGGATGGAAAGCGCAGCAGCCACTCCCGATCCGCCGCCCAGCGAATCGTCGCACCCGGTTCCGGGCTGATATCCACCTGAAGCGTGGGGACTTCTGCGCATAGCAACACCGCACACGCCGACGACAGCCAACTATCCAGCGTATCGCGGACTGATGCGGCGATAGCAGCGTCCACTTCACGATAGGCAATCTGCGTATGCTCGCCTTCCAACAATGCCAACTCGCCCCAGAAGAAGCGATAATCCGGTGGGACACGCCGCCAACCGTCAATTGTATCGTCAGGGTCGTCACCGTCATCGGGATAGTGCCAGTAGAATTGGACACGTGCAAACGGCACACCTTCGACAATTTCCTCGATGACGACACGCCCGCGCTGCCCGTCAATCTCGACATCGCTAACACGCCCGGTCAATTGTACGGCATCACGCTGCTTCAAATTCTGATACAAATCGAAATCCGCGAGTCGATCACTCATCCACGCCATGTCATCGCTGCGGAAGAAGGTGCGGTAAGTTCCAAGATCGCCCAGACGCAACGCGGCTAGTTCAGCGGCAACAGTGTCAATCAACACCTGTTCCTCTGCACGATCTACCGCCCGCAACCGCTCACGGACGATCACCACAATCAATGTCAGAATCCCCACAAGAATAACCACGCCAAGCAGCAGTTGCAGCCGTGCCCGTTGACGCGCCCATCGCGCCTTCGGGTCTTCCTGCGCGGTATGGGTGGTGTGTTCTGCTTCAATCTCCCAGTCAAGGCGAATGCCCATATTGACCTACCTCGTGCAACTTACCTGTACAGTGTTGCCCTATTACGGCGCGACATCGCCGGCGACAAGGCGCACGACTTCGCCATTTTCCCGGCGGATCAGCAACGCACCGTCTGTATCGACATGTTCCGCCAGCCCGGTCACGCTTTCGCCCTGATGCATCACAGACACTGGTTGACCAATCGTGTGCAAACGCGCCTTCCATGCCGCGAACAGTTCAGGTGAACCGAGTTTGTACGCGTTGATGCGTTCTAACACAGCCGCCACGATATCGACACGCTTCACGGTCTTTCCAAGTGCAAATTCGATGCTAATTGCCGTCGATTCAAGCTCACTCCCGGTGAAATCGACGCGCACGTTGATACCCATCCCTAGCGACACGCCAGATAATTTATCGCCTTCCCAGACGGCTTCTGGCAGCACACCGGATACCTTGCGCCCGTTTAGCAGCACATCGTTGGGCCACTTGATCGCCACATCAGCAAGGCCAAGTTCGTCAAGCATTTCGGCAATTGCCAGCGCACCAAGCATCGTAATTTGGGGCAACACGTCAATGTCGGGGCGCAAGATGACCGACATCGCTATCGCCGTCCCCGGTGGCGTAGACCAACCCCTTCCGCGACGACCGCGCCCGGAAACCTGTTCATCCGCGACGACGACCGCACCCGACAATGCGCCCTCGCGCAGCCAATCAAAGGCGATATCCTGCGTAGACGCGACCGAATCAAAATATTTGACCGGGCGCGGATGCAGGCGCTTTGTGAGAGTTTCTAAGTTCAGCATAACGGATTTCTTTAGTTTCATCGCCATCTATTCTACCATTGGCGCGAATGCTTGTATGCACCCGCAGCACACCCCTATAATGATCGTAGACGAAACATAGTGTAATCGAACGGGCCGCACATGGATCGACTATATACGCCCTGGCGCATGGCCTACATCAAAGGGGAAAAGAAACCGGTGGAAGGCTGTGTGTTCTGCAACAAAATCAACGCCAACGATGACACAGAACTGGTCGTCACACGGCTGGAGCATGTCTACGTCACGCTAAACGCCTACCCCTACAGCAACGGTCACTTGATGGTCGTGCCTTACGAACACATCGACAGTCAGGAGAAGATGAGCGTCCCCGCCCTGACCGAACTCATGGTGACGGTCAATCGATGTATGGCGGCCTTACGCGCCATCAGCAACCCACCCGCGTTTAACATCGGCGCGAATCTGGGTGCAGCCGCCGGAGCAGGCATCGCCGAACACTATCATTTCCATGTGGTTCCGCGCTGGCCCGGAGACTCGAATTTCATGACCTCGGTCGCAGATACGCGCATCATCCCCGACACGCTGGAAAACACGTATAGCGCGTTACGTGAAGTATGGGAATAGAAGTCATTAGTTTTTAGAGGGCATTTGTAAAAATGTACATTACCTGTTTTTGCCGCCATCGGCTAAAGCCGACGGCTCCCAATTGGGCCGGAAGCGCACCAGAGGGCGCTCTGACCGGCGCGTCGATAGATTTTACAGACCCTTCCAATGGGCCTGGCTTTTTGGGTAGCCGGATTGCTTCAGCATCCGGCGGCAAATCAGCGCAATAAATCACTTTACATACACGCTCTTAGTTTGTTTCGCATCAAACCAACATGATCATTCACAATGATCGCAGGGTCAGCTCTGCTGACTGAACTGGCAACCAATCACTAACAACTAAAAACCATTAAATGATCAAAAAAGGATTAGACAAAAAATGACAACCAACGGAAACGGAAAACACGCACGCGAAGCCGTAGTTTTGAGCGGCGCACGGCTCCCGCAGGGGCGCTTTCTCGGTGCGTTGTCTTCGCTGACGGCGGCGGAACTCGGTCAGATTGCGGTCAAGGCGGCGGTCGAGCGCAGTGGCATTGACGCCGGAAACGTGGACGAAGTGCTGATTGGTAACGTCGTCAGTGCCGGGACCGGGCAGGCACTCCCCCGCCAGATCAGCATCGGCGCAGGGATACCGGATAACGTCGGCGGTGTGTCAATCAATAAAGTATGCGGCAGCGGGTTGAAAACGGTCATGATGGCGGCGAGCGCGGTCAAAGCCGAGGACGGCGACCTGTTCGTCGCAGGTGGTGTGGAAAGCATGAGTCGTGGCCCGCATCTCAACGACTCGCAGCGGACCGGCACTAAATACGGAACCGTCACCCTGCGCGACTCCTTGCAAAATGACGCACTATGGTGTCACATCGTTGATTGGGGCATGGGTGACGCCGCCGAATTCATCGCCAAACAAATGGAACTGAGCCGCGAGGAATTGGACGAATTCGCCTATCGCAGCCATCATCTTGCGACGAAAGCCACCGATGAGGGCAAGTTCAACGCGGAAATCACCCCGGTGACAATCAAAACGCGCAAAGGCGACGTTTTCATCACTGAAGACGAACCCATCCGCCGCGATACCAGCATTGAAGCGCTGGCAAAGCTGCGCCCCGCCTTCCAGAAGGACGGCATCGTCACGGCGGGGAACGCCCCCGGCATGAATGACGGCGCGGCAGCGGTCGTCGTCAGCAGCCGCGCATACGCCGAACAACACGGA
>DAOTXA010000266.1:0-3092 GCA_034435595.1 Anaerolineae bacterium
TCCAGACGGCATTCAAGACGTAGATTACACCGCAGATTCGCTTGCTGATGCGGTTCAGTACGAACCGGATGATGGCGTGTACACAGTCACCAATACGTTTCGTGTCAACCATGTGCTGCGTTTCGACTCGCATCTGGACCGGCTGGAAGACTCTGCGACACGTGCGGGCATTCCCCTGCGGCTGGATCGCATTAAGCTGCGGCGTGCCTTACGGCAGATTTTCGCAGATGCCAATTTTGGCGATGTGCGCTTTAGACTAACTGTGCCGCGTTTAAATTCCAATGAGTTGATTATTACCGTTGAACCCTTTCAACCGCTTGCGCCTGAATTCGTAGCGCGAGGTGTGCGTTGCATCACCGCGCCGGATAGTGCGCGAAGTAATGCTCGTGCCAAGACGACGGACTGGATGCACTATCGCCGCACGCTGCAAGAAGCCATGCCTGATGGCGTGTACGACACGATTTTGATGGACGATAGTGGAAACATGCTAGAAGGGCTGGGCAGCAATTTTTACGGCATTGTCTCCGGCGAACTGCGTACTGCCGATGAGGGTGTGTTGCACGGCATCGCACAGCAAATCGTGCTTTATGTCGCGCCGCAGATACTGTCGGTGAATAAAAACCCGGTCAATCGCCGTGATATGCCGCGTTTGGAAGAGGCATTTATCACCAGCAGCAGCCGGGGCGTAGTCCCGGTTGTCGAGTTGGATGGGTATAAGCTGGGAGACGGCTTGCCCGGTCCCAAGACGATGGCGCTCCGCTATGCGTATCTACAGTATGTGAATTTGCATTTACAGGAGCTATAGATGCGTGCTGAATTAGTCCAGACGCGCTTTAAAATCATAGATACCATCGCGGACAGCGTACCGCGTCCCCGTTGCCTCACAGACCATCGTATCACCTTCACGAATGAGATCATCACCCGTATCCGGGTCAACAAACAGGGCAAGCGTATCCAGATTATTTGCACTGCGCCCGGTAGCCTTGCTTTTGACGAAGATGCTGGGCGTGTAGAGAATGCCAGTATTTTGTAGTAGTCCATCCAGCGTGACCAGTGCCCCGGTTGGCAGTAACTTCTTCAGCAGGCCCATACGGAAAAACGAAACCGGAATGCGCGAATCTACATCGAATTTTGCCTGTTGCAGATTGTCTACGATGTACTGCGGGTGAAAGTCGAAGTTGAGTTCTACGAATTCGACGGGATCATAGGCGTAAGGACTCCAGTCCTGTGCCCGCAGCGCATAGCGAAGCATGGCCTTCACATTTTGCTTGTTGGCATGTTCGAGAATGAAGGTCGCACCGGGCGTCAGCACACGGCGGATTTGCGCCAGGGCTGCCGGGACATCAGCCATGTGATGAATTACACGGACCATCGTGGCGGCGTCAAACGTACCTATCTGGAACGGTAGATCGTAGACATCGGCGGCGACATAGACAAAGCGGTCAGAATCACCGAAGTGATCGCGGGCAAATTGAAGCTGCGAAAACGAATAATCAAGCAGGACAACCTGATCGTATTTGTGGTATTCGTTGGTTAGTCGACCAAATCCGGCACCGATTTCCAGCAGGCGACGACCACCTTCAGGTGGCAGCAGGCGGCGCAGTGCGAGGCGTTCTGCGCGGTCTTCGTAATCGCGCCCCTGACCTTCCCAGAACTCAGTGCGGTAATTAGACCCTTCGTAATCGCAAATCTTCGGAGGCCGCGACTCTGGCATGTGTATTCCTCATCAACACTTCCTTGCACAGTTTAGTCTAGCACAAAGTTGGGTTGATGTGCGGCTGAATTTTGCCACGGGATTGCATAATATGCCTACATGCAAAGGGCAACCAATTCGGTTGCCCTGAGTTCGTCTACTAATGCGATGATTCTACAAATTTAGCCCGGTGGGATAATGCCGAGGTCCTGGGCGGCTTCGGGGTCATCCTGGGCAGCAGAGTCATCACCGGGAACACCGGAAGGCGGGGGTGCATCTCCTGGTGCAGCAGGATTGGCGTCTGGCGTGTCTAATTCGGGTGTGGGGTTCAGCGCCACATCCGAGAACGTGCCATCGTAGTAATATGACGGAATGCCTAACGCATCCATGCGGGCGCGGGCCTCATCGTTGATGTCAGATGGTCCGCCGCTATCATAGACTTGCGGGCGAAGTTGAGCATCAAATCCACGTAAGCCCCCTGATGGAATGATGCCGGTTTCGACCGGGACATTCGGCAAGGGGAAGGGGATGTCGAGTAAATCGTAGTTTAGACCTGCCGTGCGCGAGAAACCGGGCCAGGGTTGCAGGGTGTAGTCGGTTTCGGTTTCAAGCAGATTTTCGTTGTTTCCGGTGATGACTTCGCCAGCAAACTCGATGGCTTCGGGGAAGCTATCTGGTAGATTTTGCAGGCCGCGTGCGAAGGGGTCAAACAACAGGCGCAAATTCTCGAACGGGTCGTGCAGTTGTGTTTGCGATAGCGGGATAACAGCACGCACATCAAGATCAACGGGGATTTCTGTATTGAGGCCGACTTCCATATTCAGGGCAACTGGGAGAACCGTTCCCTGCGGTAGCGTGATATCCACGCGGGCGTTGCGTAGAGTAAGGTCATTGCTCTGGATAAAGGCATTGTTGATGGAGATGGGTACAGCCCGTGTCAATGTAACGAGCGTTTCGCCCGGAATGGTGGGTTGACCTGGCGGCGGCGCGACCTGACTGGTAATGGTCCCGGCGTTGATGGGTACGGTCAATTCGATGGGCAGATCGGTGCGCACCGGGATCGTCCAGTCGATGGTCGCCTGGTCAAGACCGATAAAGCTACTATGCAGTCCTTCTACGAGCGGCTGCGCGATTTCGCGCTTGATCTCGAAGATGAGAATGCCGAGCGCCAATACGAGTACCAGCAACACGAAATTAAAAAGTATCGACGCGATGACCAGAAATCTCCAAATACCCCGCCGCATCCGTCGCATAGCCAACTCCTCATCTGAGGTTGAGTCTTAAGCAAGTCGTATGAATTCGACTATACAACCACAATCAAACGCGGGCAAATCAAAGTATCTTAAGGGCAGGGCAATCGCTTCAAAAATGAAATAAAGTGGGTAATGTGTGAATTGTA
>DAOTXA010000267.1:0-7160 GCA_034435595.1 Anaerolineae bacterium
CTTTTTCGAGGCAGTGGCGCTGGAGAATTTGTTCAAGTCATTATTGCCGTCGTATGACTTTTCGCAGACTAAAATTGATCTATACGTCACCGCAACAAGCCTTGATAAAAACCAACGAGCGGTCTTCAACGGCAAATATGAGTTTAGTGATGAGAACAATCTGTTTATGACAGATGTACCTATCCATAAAGCAGTGCGGGCCTCAAGTGCCGTTCCTGGTATGTTTGAGCCGGTGCGCATCAAAGGGCAATATTATATCGATGGTGAGGTAAAGCGAACGCTCTCAGCAGATATTGGTGTTGCACTGGCAGACACGATCATTATGTCGCATACATACCAACCGCTACATCTTGGTGGGGGTGTCAATGGCGGGTATTCAGTCAATGATTTAGGGTGGGTCAGTGTCCTCAAGCAATCGCTGAATATCGTCTTGCATGAGCGTGTTGCCCGATGGCGTCAAGGTTATGAACCCTTTCATCCCGAAAAACGCATTATTTGGATCCAACCAGACCCCGAAGATAGCGAGTTCTTTCAAGCACCCGAATTTTCTTTCCGTCGCGAAGTTCAGGAGATGATGATCGCTTGTGGCGAACGGGCTGCGCAGCGAGCTTTGGACAAGAACCCAATCTAACGGTACATTAGAGACATAAAACACCACCAGCAGTTGAGTGTAAAGGATAGGAAGATGGCCCCAAAAATCCTGGGACCGGTTGATAACGCGTTTTTACATGTGGAAAGCGAAGAGTCACCGATGAATATCGGTGCAGTATCGTTTTTTCGGGGAAAAGTAGACTTTGACGATTTTATCGCCTTAATCGACTCGAGAATCTATCAGGCTCCCATTTATCAGCAGCGACTTCTTCAGGACCCACTTAAACTAGGTCCGGTGAAATGGGTGTTTGACCCGGATTTTCATATTGGCAATCACGTGTTCCGCGTGGAGGTGGATGCGCCGGGGACTGATGAAGAGGTTCGTCAGTTAGTTGGTTCATTGTTATCAGGTACGCTGGATCGAGACAAACCGCTGTGGGAATTGTATCTGATCGAAGGCTTGAGTGATGATCGCACTGCCGTGTTCTTCAAGTTGCATCACTGCATGGTAGATGGTCTGGAAGCCGTCGAATTATTTGCGCTGATGCTCGATTTTACGCCCGAAGTCGCGCCGTTGCGCAAGCATGAAGTATACGATCCCCCATATTTGCCAAAAAAGACGGAGCAACTCATTGACGGCATCCGTGAAGATTTACCACACAAAATCAATATTCTAGACAAGCTATGGAACGATTTTAGTAAAGTTGGCAAAATCTTAAGTGACAAAGAAGTGCGGCGTCGGGCATTTGTCGGCGCGGCGAATTTGCTTAATGACAATCTACGTGTGATTCGAAAACTACCGATCAATGGCAAAAATACTGGCGATCAAGCCATCGCATGGGCGGAGTTTTCGCTGAGTGAAGTGCGGGCGATTAAATCTGCACGCAAGGCTTCTGTGAACGACGTAATGTTATCAGTCCTCGCGGCAGGCCTAGGCAAATATTTCATGGATGAGAAAGCGGATTTGGATGCACAGCCGTTCCTGCGAATTCTAATTCCTGTCAGTATGCGTATGGATGAAGAAAAGGGGGAGTTCGGCAATCGAATTTCGGTGTTGCCAATTGATGTGCCTTTGAGGTCAGATGATCCGCTGGATCGCCTTGAATCGGCTGCCCATTATACGTCAGTTATGAAAACGTCTGGCCTGTCTATCGGTCTCGATATTGTGTTAACATTGCCATCGCTAATGCCAGTTGGCCTGCAACCGCTGGTCTGGGGTGCGGCTCCGGTTGCATTTTCAGTTTTGGCGCACACCTGGTGCACGAACGTTGCTGGCCCTCAGATTCCGCTCTATTTGATGGGTCATGAGTTGATGGAGTCGTATGGTTTCTTCCCGCTGAATCCATCAATGGGGCTGGCCTGTGTGGTCACCAGCTATAACCAACGAATTGCTATGACTTTGATTGCGGACAAGGGCATTGTGCCAGATGTCGGTCAGATTGCCCGATATTTGGAAGAGGCATATGTCGAACTTCGTGCGGCAGCGAATGTGAAGCCTAAGGACCCGGTCGTACTAGAGAAGACCCGTACAACGGCTGTAAAGGGGGGCAAAGGTACGAATGGTGCATCTCCTGCAGAAGATGTGAAGTCCTCTCAGGATGAACAGGCGGTTTAGCTCGTTGTTGCGAGTTATTTTGTCGAATAAGAATGGACTTGATGAGACATGCAAGCAGCACAACTCAAAACGAAATATCCACGTCAGATAGATGTGGATGGTTCTACATTTACTTTTCGCATGATGAATTCCGGTGATCGAGACCTGGTTGTATCGTTGGCGCAGAATCTATCGGAACAGGATTTGATGTTCATGCGCCGCGACATCACACAACCGGAAGCAGTCGATGACTGGTTGCATGATCTGGAACGCAATCATGCGATTTCACTCATGGTAGAAGATGAGGGTCGGCTGATTGGATATGGGACGCTGTACTACAATCAGTTGTTCTGGAATCGTCACGTTGGGGAGATTCGCATACTGGTGAGTTCTAAGTATCGCAGTCGTCGCCTGGGTACCCGGATCACTAAAGAGTTGACCCATATCGGCAAAGAGGTTGGTCTAGAAAAAGTCATGGTGTACATGGCGGTAGAAAACAAAGCCGCCCAACGCATGACCGAAGCACTTGGCTTTAAAGCTGAAGCGATCTTGGCTGATTGGGTGAAGATGCGCGATGAAACCAAACATGATCTTCTGATTGTTTCGCGTTCCTTGCATGATATTTAGACACTGCCACTCGTCATGATTTCAGTATGATTTATGTCACTCACATAGAGTTCAGCGCTACGCTATTGTATAGTGAAGGAAATCACAAGTTAGACTGAATGGACTCTCAAGGAGGTTTGCACACGAATCGTGTGCGAAATATTATGGCGAAGAATGCTGAACCCATAGAAGAAGTGGTTGTGGTGCAGGACGAAGACATACAAGATATTCTCAAGACGTTCATGGATCATCAGAAGAAGGCGATTGAAGAAACCCGTCTTGCGCTGAAAGGTCTACTCCCTGCCGCGTTCAAGGAACACGGTAAGGTTGCGGTCGAAGAGATGATCGAAGGCTATCGCACGTTGTTTAACACAGTTGTGGATGATGTAAACGATCGTGTGAAAAAGATTCGTATTCCTGCGGAAAAGGACGAAGACCCGGTCGCATAATGCCGGATTGCCGTACATGTAATAGTTCAACCGTGAGGCGCAGATTTCCTCACGGTTTTTATTTATGAAATTCGAGTTCACGGGTGTCTGCTCAAAAATCGCTATCCCACACACATTATTATGCAAATGGGGTGTGACCGGTGACAATGTGTGTAAATTTCGTGTGAAATTGTGAACGAATAACTTGCTTCACACATGGGTTTTAGGCTATTGTAGTAATCAAATGAACATTAGGTTAGCGTGCAGATGACACAACAGACTTACGATTTCGTGGTGGTGGGTTCGGGATTTGGCGGCAGTGTGTCCGCGATGCGTTTGAGCGAAAAGGGATATTCTGTGCTTGTGCTTGAACGTGGCAAGCGCTTCGAAGATGATGAGTTCCCCAAAACCAATTGGAATATCTTCAAGTTTTTATGGAAGCCGATGATTCGCGCTTTCGGCATCATGGAAATTAGCTTCACAAATGATGTCATGGTGTTACATGGCAGTGGTGTAGGCGGTGGCAGCCTCGTATATGCGAATGTGCTTATGGAGCCAGAGGAAAAGCTGTTCGATACCCCTGGGTGGCGCGATCTCGAAAACTGGCAAGAAGTGTTAAAGCCGCACTATGCAACGGCAAAGCGGATGCTGGGTGTTACACAGAATCCACATTTGACCCCGGCAGATGATGTTTTACACGCAATTGCTGATGAAATGGGGCAAGGCCACACATTTCGCCCGACGAACGTCGCGGTGTTCTTCGGCGAGCCGGGTGAAGAAGGCAAGACCGTCCCTGATCCATATTTCGGTGGTGAAGGGCCAGATCGAGCTGGGTGTACCCAGTGTGGCGGTTGTATGGTTGGTTGTCGTCATAACGCGAAAAATATATTGACGAAAAATTATCTGTACTTTGCGGAAAAAAAGGGTGCGGAAATTCGTGCCGAATCCGAGGTGATCGACATTCGCCCGTTGCCCGATGGTCAGCCCGACGGTGCCCGATACGAAGTTATCTATCGCAAACCGACGAGTTTTCCGTTTAACTGGCGGAAACGCAGTATTCGAACGCGTAACGTCGTTGTTTCTGCGCACGCCATGGGAACCATGAAGTTGCTATTCCACTGCCGTGATATGACCAAGTCGCTCCCGAAGTTATCCCGGCGTCTCGGAGAGAAGGTGCGTACCAACAGTGAGACAATTCCCGGTTCTACAAGTCGTGATGTTGATGCGGATTTTTCGACTGGCATAGCCATCACCTCTATTTTCCGGGTTGACGAAAACACCCACCTGGAACCAGTTCGTTATCCTAAAGGTTCGGGCTTTATCCGCACGCTGGCAATCCCAATGGTTGGTGGTGAGGGTGGCGTACTGTCGCGGGTCTGGCGTATCCTCAAACACGGCTTGATGCATCCGCGTGATTTGCTATATGCTAAATTCTTTGGTCCTTGGGCCAAGCGCACGACGATTCTGCTCATCATGCAGACGAAAGACAGCACCATGAAAGTGAATCTAGGGCGCAATCTGTTTACCGGATTCCGGCGTGGTCTGGTTTCGCGGTTAGACCCCGGTGAGACGATTTCACCACCGTTTGAAGTGTCTCACGGCTTAACGCAGCGCTTCGCGGACAAGACAAATGGCATCGGACAGGATTCGATTCCTGAGGCGATCCTGGGTATCCCAACGACGGCGCATCTATTGGGCGGTTGCCCGATGGGTCGCACTGCGGAAGATGGTGTCGTCAATTCAAGCTGTGAGGTACACAATTATCCGGGCATGTATGTGGTTGATGGGTCGATTATGCCAGCAAACCCTGGAATCAACCCTAGCTTGACGATCACGGCTATAGCGGAATATGCGATGAGCCGGATTCCGGCAAAGGAAAACGAGCGACCAGCGGCTGAGGTCAACGCGACTCCATAACATCGGTCACTATCCTGCGAATGAGTAAATACAGCCTGTTCTGCATCGGAACAGGTTGTTTTAATTTGCTGAATAAGCCACAGTAAAACATAGGCAATCGTTGTTGATTTGGGTTATGATCGCGAAAATATTCTGAATGACAGAGGGTGACAACGAAATGGTAGAACAACAAACACCACTGCGCATCGTCAACAGCGTAGCCCCTATTCGCATCTGTGATATCGGTGGTTGGACGGATACCTGGTTCGCAGAGTACGGGCAAATTTTCAATATTGGCGTGTATCCTTATGCAGAGGTGCAGATTGACGTGTATCCGGCGGATTCACGAGATGATCGTGTGACGATTTTCGCGGAGAATTTCGGTGAACGTTATTCCTTTGAGCCGCCGCGCAAAAAGTGGGACCGCCACCCGCTGCTAGAGGCGGCGATTGCGTATATGAGTATCCCCGACAATCTGGCGTTTGTCATCACGATCTTTTCTGATGCACCAAGTGGGGCATCTACTGGGACATCGGCAGCGGTGACGGTGGCGTTGGTAGGTGCACTGGATCAACTTACGCCCGGTCGTCTGACCGCACATGAAGTCGCCTATGCAGCCCAGGCCGTGGAAACTGAGATGCTTGGCTTGCAATGTGGCATTCAGGACCAATTGTGTTCGGCATATGGCGGGATCAACTTCATTGATATGCAAAGTTATCCGTATGCGTCCGTATCGCCTGTGCAGGTTCCGAATTCGATCTGGTGGGAACTGGAGCGTCGCCTGACGTTGATTTATCTGGGGAATTCACACCATTCGTCACAGGTGCACGAACGTGTGATCGCAGAACTGGAAGATTCTGGCCCAGAGGATGCACGCATCGGAGCATTACGGCAGACGGCACGCCGGTCGCGGGATGCGCTCTATGCCGGGGATTTTACTGAATTTGGGCAGGTGATGATTGATAACACACGAGCGCAGATGAATCTCCATGCAGATTTGCTCAGTACTGATGCACAGCGCGTCATCGACATTGCCAGCGCACATGGCGCAATTGGATGGAAGTTGAACGGTGCCGGCGGTGAAGGTGGATCAATTACACTGCTGAATGGCCCAAACTCGGCAGAACGTCGAGCGATGATTCGTGCCATTGAAGCGGAGAATCCGCTATTTCAGCATATCTCAACATATTTGAGTCGGCAGGGTTTGCGAATCTGGGAAGGCTTGCCACAAAATGGGCATATGATGCAAAAATGATACGTCCACGAATTGGGATTACAACGAGTTATAAAGATGGACGCCAGTCAGTCGATGACCAGTATCTGCACGCAATTGAAGTGGCTGGCGGTTTGCCGCTGATTGTGCCTATGCTGCAATCTTCTGAGGCTATGTCAGAGTTTGCCGCACTGCTGGACGGATTGGTAATTACGGGCGGTCCCGGTATTACTACGGGGCTTATTGGTACACTGCCTGATGATCTGGAACCTGTTGATCTGGTGCGTGATATGGCGGATCGTCTAATTTTTGAAGCGATGCGAAGCCAGCCTGTATTGGGCATTTGCTATGGGATGCAGTTCATCAACGCGCAAGCTGGTGGCACAATCTCCGCGGATTTGATGCGGCAGCATCCGACTGATCAACCACATAGCCCTTCACGCGA
The DNA here is from genome assembly GCA_034435595.1 of Anaerolineae bacterium. Classification (GTDB taxonomy): domain Bacteria; phylum Chloroflexota; class Anaerolineae; order Aggregatilineales; family Phototrophicaceae; genus JAVJSU01. The sequence continues at coordinate 6,774 of DAOTXA010000267.1, forward strand.
TGGTACGATGCACCCGGTAAATTTTGAACCGGAATCACACCTGCATGATCTTTTTGGTGAAAGTCTACCTGAAGCTAACACTTTTCATATTCAGGGGGTAATCGACGTAGGTGAGGGTTTGCGTGCGACCGCTTATAGCCCGGACAATGTGATCGAGGCAATTGAGTCGGCGGACAAGCGCCTGATCGGTGTTCAGTTTCACCCTGAACGTATGGGTGAAACTACGCAGCCCTTATTCAAATCCTTCGTGGACCGCTGCCGGTCCTCCGGTTGACAAGCGAACAATTTATCTGCATAGTAGCGCCAAGATCGCGGCAAAGGACTTAGTGGCAGGGGATCATGAGCGCGAAACGTAAGACAGTGGTAGCCGTCATTTTCGGGGGGCGC